>CAIYGK010000242.1 GCA_903925725.1 uncultured beta proteobacterium
CAGCAGGTGCTGGCCGCTGCTGAAAATATCGCCGATATAGTCCTTCTGGGTGTCGCTCAGCTCGCCAATCAATCCGTCCTTGAGTGCCTCGGAGAAGCCGATGATGGCGTTCAGCGGCGTGCGCAGTTCGTGCGACATGGTAGCCAGAAACTCTGACTTCATGCGGCTGGCTTCTTCCAACTGCAGATTCCTGGCCTCGACTTCCCGTAGCGTCAGGGCCTCGCGCTGGCGTTGGTAAAGACTCTCCAGCGCCGCTTCCTCGGCGAGCTTGCGCACTACCTCGGCTTCGCGCTGCGCCGTAAGGGTCTCGACATGCGCATTGAAGCCCTCAACCAGGGTGGTTATTTCGCCCTGCTTGCTCGCAACCATCAGCGGCAAATGCGGTAGGCCCGGGTTCTCGCGCAGGTGGCGAAAGCGCTCGGAAACGGCGCGCAATGGCATCACCACGGTCCTGAAATAGTGCAGCGCCAGCAGGCCAATACTAACCAGACACAGCAACAGCAGCAGCAAACCGGCAATGGCGATGCGGTTGACCGGGTCGGTGATCTGGGCCAGGGGCGTGGCAAACATCAGATGGCTGTCACCGGGGTGTACCGTAACCGAGGTCATGACTACCTCCACCCCGTCCAGCCGCACGCGCTGCATGGGCTCGGGCGAGCGCACCAGGCGCAGCAGTTCGGGGTCCAGCGTTTGGCCCAGCAGGCGGCGGTCGCTGTGGAACATCAGGTGGCCATAACGGTCCACCACCATCATGCGCATGCCGGCGGCCAAGGCTACTGCCTGGAAGTAGTCGCGAAAAATGGCGTCGCTCAGGCTGATCAGCACCACGCCAACGGTGCTGTTCACGCCCGACTGGGGGTCGTACCTGCGCACCGCGCGGCTGAGCGTGATGACTTTTTTCTGCATCGAGTTGGTGTTGATATTGTCTTCCACGCCGCGCCACAAGGTGTTGGCTCCTGCGGCCTCACTGGCCGCCACCATGCTGCGCACGGTGGCCAGCGGCACCGCACTCACGTCCAGTGTTTCACCAATGTAGAAGTGTTTTCCGCTCAGCGTCAGCAGATCAATCGACACCAGCCCCCTGACGCGCCCGACGTTGCTCAGGACGTAACCGATCTGGGCACGGGTGTTCAGTGTGTCGTAGGCGCTGGTGGCCATGCCATCCGCATCGCCCATAGCCCGGGCAATGGTTTCATTGCTGGCCAAATTGGCGGTCAGGTCTTCCACCTGTGTCCGGTAAAGGTCCAGATAAGTAGCTACATCCGTCGCCGCGCGCAGGTTGTAGGCGCCGACCTGCCCCAACACCACCTCGCGTGTGATCTGGAAGGTGCTGATGCCAAAAGCCAGCAGCGGCACAATGGCGGCCACCAGCAGATAGCCCACCAATTTTGCGGTTATGCTCAGATGCAGTCGCATGGGCAGGCGCGCAGGGGGCAAAGGATGCCGCCAGGCAAGGGGGACTTAGTTCAGGCTCTTGCGTGTGACCAACCGGGTGTCGACAAGCATCACTTCCGGAACGCTCTCGCCGTGCAGCAGTCGCACTGCCAGGGCAACACCCTGAAAGCCCTGCTCGCCGGCCTGCTGATCGACGGTCACGGCCAACTGACCGGTCTTCACGGCGGCCACGGCTTCATCCAGCGCGTCATATCCGGCCACCTTTACCGCGCTGCGCCGGCTTTCCTGCAGGTACTTCAATGCGCCCAGGGCCATCATGTCGTTGGCGGCGAACAGCAGTTTCACCTGGGGTGTAGTCTGAAATATCTTCTTGGTAACGGCATAGCCTTCGTCGATTTTCCAGTTGGCACTCTCGGATGCCACCAGAGTGATGGCCTTGTCTTGCCCAAAGGCACGCCGGGCGCCAGCCATGCGTTGCTGCGCATTGTCAGCGCTGCGAATGCCTTCGAGGATCGCGGCCTGGGTGCCCGCAGGAGCACCCTCGGCTATAAAGCTGGCTGCGGCATAGGCCGCCTTTTCGTTGTCCACGCTGACAAAGGGCAATGGCGACAGCCCTGCCTGCTGCAGCGCTTGCGGGTTCAGGCGGTTGTCAATATTCACCAGCTTGATCCCTGCAGCAGAGGCCTTCTGCAGCACCGGTATCAGGCTGCTCGAATCACCGGGGGCAATCACAATAGCGTCGACACGCGCAGCAATCAGGTCGTTGACGATCTGGATCTGCTGCTCGATCGAGGTCTCCTGGGCCGCGGTGCGAACCTGCAACTCTATCTTCAGCTCAGCCTCGGCCCGGCGTGCACCTTTTTCCATCTCAACAAAGAAGGGGTTGGTCAGGGTCTTCATGACCAGGGCAATCTTCAGCACTTTGGCGGCTGGGGCGGCTTCCGCCGCAACGGGACCGGGGGCCACGCTGAAGCTGGCCGGTTTGGACGATTCACCGCAGGCTACCAGGGCCAGCGCAGCGATGAGCACGGGAAAAGCAGATTTCATGGACAGTCCTTCAGAAAAGGTGGTCGTTTCGGCGTGCGCTAGAACGGCAGGACGCTGCCCGCCAGCCTGAGCAGCTCGCCGTGAAGAGGCTGGTAGCGCACCCGTCACAGACGGCCTGGACCGCTTGGCCTCCACGCGGTCAATGTATCCAGCGCCGCTGGAGTCGTCAGTTCGCTGACGCACAGACCAGCCAGCTGTGATCGAACCGGTTTGCACCTCTTGTCTCCAGATCAATTCAGCGGCTGGTCTTAAACTTGAGCGATGAGCTCCACTGTTCACGGCATCCTCAGTTCACAGCAGACAGCCGTTGCGCTGCCTTACCACCTGTTGACCCGGGAAATCGAAGCCCTGCTGCAGGACCCGAGCGTGACTGTGCCGCCACGCATTGTGCAGGCCCTGCATGGTGGTGGCAGTCTGTTTGTGATGCCGGCAGCCGATGCCTGCGTGGCGATCTCCAAGCTCATCAGTTTCATCCCCGGCAATGCACAACGCGGCCTGCCCACGATCCAGGGCGACATCGTCGTGTTTGATGTGCAGACTGGTCGGCGCATCGCCTTGCTCGACGGCCCGACGGTGACGGCACGGCGCACAGCGGCGGTGTCTTTGCTGGCGGCACAAAAGCTGGCACGGCGCCGGGACGGCCCGTTGCTGATCGTCGGCGCAGGCGTGCAGGGCAGAGCGCATCTGGAAGCTTTCCACGGAGGTCTTGGCGTGCAGGAGGTCCGGGTGGCTTCACGCAGTTCGGCCAGTGCCGAGGCCCTGGTGAACCACGCCAAAGCGCTGGGCCTTCAGGCGCGCCGCGTGGACGACCCCAATACGGAATTGGCCAACTGTCCGCTGGTCGTGAGCACGACTTCCGCACAGCAGGTGGTACTGACATCGCGGCCCCGCTGCGATGCCTTTGTAGCTGCGGTCGGCGCATTCACACCCCGCATGGTGGAGTGGTCGGCTGAGGTCTGCCAGCACATGGAGCGCACGGGCACGCTGGTGGTGGACACCCGCGATGCAGACCATGAGGCCGGTGACCTGTTGCAAGCGGGCATCGATGTCAGTGCTTTACCGACACTGGCCGATGTCGTCGGCCAAACCGGCGCCTGGCAAACGGCAACCCGACCGTCGCAGGGGCCGGTATTTTTCAAGAGCTGCGGCTGGGGTGGTTGGGACCTGGCTGCGGCGCGTTGCATTGCCAACGCACTCACGCGCTGAGTGCAGCAAAAACTACTCCGGGACTTTGCTGCCAGGCTTCAATAGCACTGTGCTCATCGCCGCCAGAATCAGCAGCATCGCCGCGTAGTCTTGCCAATGCGGTGTTTCACCCAGCATCCATGCGCCTGAAAACACGCCGACGATGGGAATCATCATGATCGACAGGCTCGAAGCAATGGGCGGCAGCGTGCGCGCCAGTCGAAACCAGACGACATGCGCAAAGCCGAACACAATGACGGCATTGAAAACGATGGCGCCCCATTCAACAGCATGGGGCCAGCGCCACAGAGAACTTTCAAACACGATCGCGCCCGCTGCCATGACGACGGTCGTCATGCTGATCATCCAGAAAGTGATGGCCAGCGTAGGCATCTGGATGTTTGATTTGCGCAGCGCCACCGTGCCATAGCCCCAACCGGCTGCGGCAATCAGCACCAGTGCGCTACCCAGCGGTTGACCGGCTATCGCCGCGAATTCACTTGAGAGCAGCAGCAGGGCGCCAGCCAGAGCGCAGCTCAGACCCAGCCAGGCCATGCGGGTCACCGGTTCGCGAAAAAACAGCAGTCCACTGAGCACCGCCCATACCGGCATCGTGTAGCCCAGGATGGCTGCACGACCCGAAGACAGCATCCTGACGCCCAGAATGACGAAGAAATGCCAGACCATCATATTGGGCACAGCCAGCTTGGCAATCAGGCCGACTTGTTTGCGTGAAATGTGCAACGAGGTCCCGCTCATGCGGGCTGCCAGCCAGATCGTGGGAATGGCACCCATCATGCAAAGAGTGCGAAAGGTCAGCGGTGGAAAGGCGGTGACGCCGATCTTCATGATCGGCCAGTTGATGCCCCAGAAAAGGGTAACCAGGACCAGGAGAATCCAGTCCCTACCGGTGAGTGTGCGCATGCGGTGACGATAGCACGGCAGAATAAATCTCCCGAACCGCATCGACCAGCGCGTCAAGGTCTTCCTGCGTGTTGTAGGCCTGAACCGACAGCCGGATAAAGAGCATGTCCTTGTGCGAAGTGACGGGAATCTCGATGCGGTAGCGCTCAAACAGCGTGTCTTTGAGCAGCTGCGCATTCATCGGAGGCACCGGGATTGCCACCATCTGTGCAAAGTCCTCGTCCCGGCTGATGGGCTCCAGGCCAGTGATAGCGCAGATGCGATGCAGGGTCTGTGCCGCCATGGCGTGGCAGTCCCTGCGGACACGATCCCAAGCATGCTCGGACTGGAACTCGATGGCAGCGGGCACGCTCAGAAAAGCGGCGATGTCGCGCGTGCCCTGCCACTGCAGGCGGCGCTCCAGCAGCGTGGAGCCGGTATAGGCATCAAAGCCGGTATGCCCCGCAATGGTGGCGCTATAGCCCCAGCTCACCACCCCGGCATCGACCAGCGCATGGTGCTGCGGGCGCACATGCAGGAAGGCTGCACCCTTGGGGGCGCACAACCACTTGTGACAGTTACCGGTGTAGAAGTCGGCGCCCAGCGCGTTCAGGTTCAAGGGGATGTGACCCGGCACATGGGCACCGTCGATCAGGGTCAGGATGCCGGCCTCCCGGGCACGGCGACACAGTTCGGCCAGGGGAAAGATCAGCGCGGTGGTTGAACTGATGTGACTCAGGAAAATGACGCGGGTCCGCGGCGTGACACCGGCCCAGATGCGCTGCACAAACTCCTCGGCCTTGAAAGGCAAGGGAATATCGACCGGGACGTAGCGCGCACCACTGTGCTGACAGACAAATTCCCACGTGTTGTCGCAGGCGCCGTATTCGTGGTCGCTGGTGAGGATTTCATCGCCGGCTTGCAGGCGCAGCGAGCGTGCGACGGTGTTCACACCGGTCGTGGCATTGGGCAGGTAAACCAGGTTTTCCGCATCGGCGCCCAAGGTCTTGGCCAACACAGCGCGCGACTGCGCCAGCAGGTCGGCCGAGCGCCGGCCCAGAAACTCCACCGGGTTGCGCTCCATCTCCATCTGCCAGCGCTGGTAGCGCTGCATCACCTGCACCGGGCAGGCCCCAAAGGAGCCGTGGTTGAGAAAAATCAGGTCCGGGTCAAGTAGAAACATCCCCCGGATTATTGCGCGGCAGCGGCGTGCGTGTAGCACTTCTTGGGACAGATCCGGGAGCAGGCCGTACAACCGATGCACAGCTCCTTGTGAGCGATGCTCATCACCTTCTTCTCGTATTCTTCTTCATCTTCATCATCGGTGAGACCATCTGCACGGTCTCGCGTTCGATCGCCACGGCAAGTTTGCGACAGGGTCGGGCACAGGTGGCTCGTCAAGTCGATATCGCCAATGACGGTTGAGGACTTGGCATCGGGTATTTCTGAAACTTTTCTGGTGAGCAACCAAGTGCCCTTTTTCGGTCACTGATGATTGAGAGAACCGGCCATACGCGGCGACTGTCATTGAAAGTGAAGCAGACGCACCGACTACGGGTTCAATTTCCTTGAGCTGGCGGGCTTCAGTGCAGTTCAATTCAAATGGTGAATGACGCTGAGCTGCTTGTAGGGCACATTGGTGTTAGGGGGGTGCGCCCAGATGCCACCCAAAGAGGCGAAATATGTTGTCCCACCCCTCGGATCGACTGGGTGTCGCGCGGAGTGACAGTGGAAGTTTTGGCACGACCAGTTCGCAGGTAACGCAAGCGTGGGGAACAGACTTGGCAAACACCCCTATCATGGGGTCTTTTGGCGGCTCAAAATGACACTCCTCCAAGTCGTCTCACTCTTGGTTCTTATCACACTATGATGCATGTGCTGGTCACTGGCGCATCAGGCTTTGTAGCCCATCACCTGCTGCAGCGCCATCTCTTGCCGTGGGTAAAACAGGGAATGTGCCGACTGACCCTGACCGATCAATTGTTGCCTGACGTGCAACAGTCGGCGGTTCGGTGTGTGTCAGGAGATTTGTCGGACCCCATGACTTGGCAAACCCTGTTGGCCGAACCGGTTGACGTGATATTCCATTTGGCTGCCATCGTCAGTGGCCGTGCCGAGCAGGACTATGAAGCAGGTTTGCAGCTTAATTTACACGGCACCATGATGGGTTTGGATTGCTGCCGCCTGCAGCATGAACGTGGTGGTCCCCGGGTCCGATTCATCTATGCCAGCTCGATTGCGGTCTATGGCACGCCTTTGCCGAGCCGTATCGATGACCAAACACCTTTGCGGCCCGGCTTGAGTTACGGCGCTCATAAACGCATGATCGAGTTGATGATTGACGATCTTTCACGTCGCCAGAGTCTCGATGGCCGTGGCTTGCGCTTGTCGGGCGTGGTGGTGAGGCCCAGGTCAATCAACGGTGCGCTTTCCGGGTTCAACAGCGATGTGATCCGCGAACCGCTTTCGGGTAACGACATCGTCTGTCCAATACTGCCCAGTGCCTGTATCTGGTTGAGCAGTGCTGAAGTGGCGGTGGATCAACTCTGGCAGCTCAGCCAAATCCCCTTGGACAAATGGACGCGCACGCTGCAATCGCATGGTGACACCGCAGCGCCCGTGTTCAATGCAAGTAGCTGGCCGCTGCGGGTGAGCGCCTTGGTGCAAGCCATGGGTGCGATCGATCCGCAGGCGCCTGCGCATGTGCGCTACGACCCTTCTGCCCCCTTGCAAGCCCAGTTTGGCGATTGGCCCGAAGAGGCCGAATTTGCCTTGGCCACGGCTTTCAATTTACCCAGTGACCGTACACGCTTTGGCGGCGATCTGGTCGCCTTTGTGCGCGCTGCCATGCGGGCAAGCCTGCCATGAAGCAATCAAGACCTTTTTCGGTGCCCTCATGACACAAGTGACTCCTAAATTCACACCGCCTCAGACTTTGAAATCGGCCCGCATTGTGGAGGGCATGGATCGCACGCCGCACCGTGCATTTTTGCGCGCCATGGGCATGGCAGAGGCCGATTTCGGTAAACCCATGGTCGGCATTGTCAGTCAGCACGGCGAGACCACGCCGTGCTCCATGTCGCTTGGTCCGCAGGCCGATGCAGCGCGCTTGGGGGTGGCCAGTGAGCAGGCGGTTCCGGTGTCGTTCACCACGGTATCGGTTTCGGACGGACTGTCCATGAACCACAAAGGCATGCGCATGAGTTTGGTCTCGCGTGAACTCGTGGCCGATTCGATCGAAGCCGTCATGGTGGCGCATGCCTATGACGGCTTGGTGGGTTTTGCCGGTTGTGACAAAACCTTGCCCGGTGTGTTGATGGCCATGGCCCGGCTCAACTGCCCCAGCGTTTTTGTGTACGGCGGCGCGATGCTGCCGGGGCAATGGAAAGGCAAGGATGTCACCATCCTCACAGCCTACGAAGGCGTGGGCGCGGTACTGGCCGGACAAATGACCGAAGCCGACCTGAAGGATCTGGAAAGAAGTTGCTCGCCCACCGTGGGTTCATGCCCCGGCCAGTTCACCGCCAACACCATGGCCATGGTTGCCGAAGCGCTGGGCTTGGCCATACCCGGATCGGCCATGATGCCAGCGGTCTACAGTGAGCGGCTGGCCATGGCCCGTGAAGCTGGTCGACGCGTGACCCAGATCATCCGGGAGGGGGGGCCGCTGCCACGCGACCTGATCACCCGCAAATCCCTCGAGAATGCCGCCGCCGCCGTGGCTGCCACGGGTGGCTCGACCAATGCCGGTTTGCATTTGCCGGCGATTGCCCACGAGGTGGGCATTGTTTTCACGCTCGACGATGTGGCCGAAGTGTTTGCCCGCACGCCCTTGATAGCCGATTTGCAGCCCGGTGGCAAATACCTGGCGTTGGATTTGTACCGGGCAGGGGGAACATGCGTGGTACTCAAGGCTTTGCTCGATGGGGGCTACCTGCACGGCGATGCGCTTGCGATATCGGGCCGCACGCTGGCCGAAGAACTGACCGATGTGGCCTTGCCTGACGGGCAGGTGGTCTACCCGACAAGCCAGGCGCTCATGCCTACTGGGGGGGTCGTGGTGCTGAAGGGCAATCTGGCGCCCGAAGGAGCGTTGATCAAAGTCGCCGGCCTCAGGGAGTTGGCGTTTGAGGGACCTGCACGCGTGTTTGAATCGGAAGAGGACGCCTTTGATGCAGTCTCCAGACGTGCCTACCAGGCGGGCGATGTCTTGGTGATCCGTAACGAGGGTCCTCGGGGCGGTCCGGGGATGCGCGAGATGCTGGGCGTGACCGCACTGGTTTACGGCCAGGGAATGGGTGAAAAAGTTGCCCTCTTGACCGACGGCCGGTTTTCCGGGGCGACACGCGGCATGATGGTGGGTTACATCGGCCCGGAAGCCGCCTTGCTGGGCCCGATCGCTTACTTGAAAGATGGCGACAGGATTCGACTGGACGCCAAGGCAGGCACACTGGACGTGTTGCTCGATGAAGCGGCATGGCAGCAACGCGTCAAAGACCATCAACCTGCAGCTCCAGAGCGTCTGCATGGCGTGCTCGAAAAGTATGCGCGCTTGGTGTCTCCCGCTCGGTTAGGTGCGGTGACGCACAGCGGTGGTTGACCAACGTTTGGGTGCAAAATGAAACTTGGATTTTGTGGCCTGGGACTGATGGGCACAGCCATGGTCCATCGCTTGCTGGTATCCGGTCATACCGTGAAGGTGTGGAACCGCACCCCCGAAAAGGCGGCAGCTTTGGTGGCGCAGGGCGCGCAGCTATGTGACAGCCCGGTGCAGGCTGCTCAGGGCGTTGACGGTGTATTGATTTGCCTGATGAATGCCGAGTCGGTCGAATCGGTGGTCTTCGGCCCACAGGGCATTGCCCAAGCGCAAGGCTTGAAGTGGCTGGTGGACCACTCCAGCATTCCACCCCACGTCACACGCGAGTTGTCTGCACGGCTTCTGAAAATCCACGGTGCCGCCTGGCTGGACGCCCCGGTGTCTGGCGGCATTTCTGGCGCCAAGGCAGGAACCTTGGCCATCATGGTCGGGGGCGACATCACACATTTCGAGCTGCTGCGCCAGGCGGTCAGTGCTTATGCGGGGCAAGTCACCCACATGGGGGGCAGCGGTGCTGGGCAGGCCACCAAGTTGTGCAACCAGATCATTGTGGCCAGCACGATCGCCGCGATTGCAGAAGCGGTCGGTTTTGCCGAGCGCAACCACATCAAAACGGACAAGCTCGCGGCTGCGCTATCGGGCGGATGGGCAGACTCCCAACCCTTGCAAGTCTTTGTGCCGCGCATGTTGCAGGCACAGGCCACGTCCATTGGCGCCCTGTCGACCATGCTCAAAGACGTCGATACGATCATGCAGACCGCGCAGGACAGTGGCGCCCCCATGCCCGTCACTGCCTGTGTTCAGCAATTGCTCAGAACTGCCAAAGCCATGGGACTGGGCGAGGCGGAGTTATCTGCCTTGATCAGCGTGGTGCAGCCCGAGCGCCTTGCCGAGTTTCTCAAGCCCGCCGCATCGATCTAAGGGTGGCACTATAATTTTTTCAGGAGATCAACATGAAATTGAAACAGTCGATTGCGCAATGTGTTTTGGCCTTGACCGCTTTGTGGACTGCAAGTGCGCAGGCCGATACCACGATCAAATTGTTGGTAGGCTTCCCGCCCGGCGGCGGTACTGACGCGATTGCGCGTGTCATGGCCAACAAACTCCAAGACGCCTTGGGCGTAACTATGGTGGTTGAAAACAAGGCGGGTGCTGGCGGACAGATTGCGGCCCAGGCCCTCAAGGCAGCGCCTGCCGATGGCAGCGTATTCTTTTTCTCGCACGATCACACGATTTCGATTTTGCCTTTGGTGGTGAAGAATCCGGGCTTCAACCCTGCTACGGACTTTGTGCCTGTGGTGGGTATTGCCACCTTTGCCAACGGTTTGGCCTTGTCCAGCGGAACGCCAGCCAAGTCGTTCAATGAATACACCCAATGGGTGCGTACCCAGGGCAACGGCAAAGGCATGGTGGGGATTCCCGCGCCAGCGTCTATTCCGGAGTTTCTCGTCAAAGTGATTGGCGACAAATTCAAGTTGGACCTTCAGTCCGTTCCGTACCGTGGCGGTGGGCCCTTGATGGCCGATATGCTGGGCAATCAGGTAGCTGCAGGATTGGCCGGGGTGCCTGATTTTCTGGAGAATCACAAGGCGGGTAAGCTCCGCATGGTGGCCGTGATTGGTGACAAACGTCAGGCTGTGATGCCCGAGGTCCCGACCTTTGCCGAATTGGGCTTGTCGGGTTTTGAAGATCTGGCCTACTACGGATTTTTCGCGCCTGTTGGCACACCCCAAGCTGTCATTGACCGATTTTCTGACGCCGTCGCCAAGATCATTGCTCAACCCGACGTGAAAGAGCGTTTAAGTTCCATGGGTATCAATGTGCTCCATATGACCCCGCAGCAGTTTGGCAAGCACGTGAGTTCCTACACCCAGACCTGGACGCGCATCGTAAAGAACAACGGCTTCCAGGCGCAGTAACGCTAGGCGGTCTGCACGATACCGGGATTGATCAGGTACTTCGCTCCGGTCGCGCGCTTGCCATATTCAGCAATTTCATTGACTTACAGTGCTTGGGCAAGTGAAATTTGCTTTGAGTAGGTGCTGGCAAAGGTGGTCTTGAGTTCTCTGACCATGCGCTGTTTCAGTAATTGCGCTGCTTCAGCGCCAATTCGTTGCAAGAACGGAAACAACAGCCATCCGCCTATTCCCCATGCCATGCCGAAGCTGCGGTTGAACTCGGTTGGACTGGTGTCGAGGCCGCCATAGATGTAGACCTGCTTGTGGATTGTCGAGCCGTACCTGCTGTACTCTTCTTGACCAGGGAGCGTAACTCAAGACCCGTGCGTTTGGTGTCAATACTCATACCATCCTTTTGTTGAAATTCACTCCAGCACATTGCCAATGAACAATGTGTGTCGACGAAACACGAGCGAAGGATATACTTTTCCACTTAGGATTCATTGGACACAGATCTACTTGGGCGGTTGCCAAAAAAAGTGGATTGGCGTGAGTCAATCCTGTTTGGCCCGCCAGGAGTAGGAGGATGGGACCCGTTGCCTTTGTTTGAGGTGAAACACGTCACGACGGGCCCCGCAACATTTGCATCGCAGACGTGCATTGATGAGGAAACCCGCGATGACATCCACATCCCCACTTCCGAATGGGACAGACTTTGACAGAGAGTTTCGCGCCCAGATCGCCAAGTTAACAGGCGGGCTTTCTCCAACGGCGTTCTCGAGCGCGTGGGCCGATTGGGCTGCACATTTGGCGATCTCACCTTCGCGACAGCTTGAACTGAGGCAGGAATTGCTTTCGCGGACTGCAGACACATGGAGCTTCGCCCTCAAAGCTCTGTCAGGCGCGCCAGTAGCGCCCAGTGATGGATTTGACGGGGCATCGGATCCACGCTTTGGCAAAGTGGATTGGTCAAAATGGCCGTTCAACGTCTACGCAAGGGCGTACCAAAACAGTGCCGCGCTGGTGAACAAGGCAGTTGAAGGTGTGCCAGGGGTTGACCCGTACCAGGAAAAGTTGGTTCAGTTTGCAGTTCGGATGTTGCTGGACGCCAGCGCGCCGTCGAACTACCTTGGCGCCAACCCTGAACTGTTGGCTCTTACCCAGTCGGAAAAAGGCCAGAATCTGGTTCGTGGAGTACAGAATTGGCTTAAGGACCTCAAGAGCACGCTGGATGGTGCGCCCCCGGAAGGAACGGATGAGTTTGAAGTCAGCCGAACCGTGGCGGTCACACCCGGGAAGGTCATCTTCCGTAACGACCTGATTGAACTCATCCAGTATTCACCAACGACAAAGACGACTTACGCGGAGCCGCTACTCATCGTTCCCGCATGGATCATGAAATACTACATCCTGGACCTGAGTCCGAAAAACTCACTCGTGAAGTTTCTCGTGGATCAGGGCCACACTGTGTTCATGATCTCCTGGAAGAACCCAAGTCCGGCCGATCGCGATGTGAGCATGGATGACTACCTGAACAAGGGGTTTCGGGCAGCACTTGATGCAGTAACAACCGTTGTGCCCAATCGCAAAGTGCATTCAGTGGGCTATTGCATTGGTGGAACGCTTCTGTCGATTGGCGCCGCGATGCTGGCCCACGAGAGCGATGAGCGCCTCGCTTCGGTTACCTTGTTTGCCGCGCAAGCTGACTTCTCTGAACCGGGCGAGTTAGCCTACTTTATCAATGCAAGCCAGTTAGCCATGCTGGAAGCAACCATGTACAAAAAGGGAGTGCTCGAGAGTGCGCAAATGGGGGGTGCATTTGCGCTTATGCGGTCAAGGGATTTGATCTGGCAGCCCATCATCAACAACTACCTCAAGGGGCAGCGCGATACGATGATTGACTTGATGGCGTGGAATGCAGATGGAACACGCATGCCATATCGGATGCACACGGAGTACCTCAACCGTCTTTATTTGAATAACGAGCTTGCCACAAACAAGTTCTCGTTGAATGGACAAGTGATCAAGCTGTCGGATATCAGCGTTCCCATGTTTGTCGTTGGCACCGAGGCGGATCATGTTGCACCATGGACTTCGGTTTACAAAATTGGCAATCTGGTCCGGTCTGACGACTACTCCTTCCTATTGACTTCGGGCGGCCACAACGCAGGCATTATTGCCGGCCCCATCCATCCAAAACGACACTTCCGACTCAAAACAAAGCGACTGAAAACGGCGCACATCGGAAATCAGGAATGGTTGCAGACAACGGAAAAACAGCAGGGTTCATGGTGGCCAGTGTGGCAGCAATGGCTGCAGGCGCATTCCAGTGGGCAAACCAAGCCGCCTCAAATGGGGGCGTCACGTAAAGGCTATCGGTCCATTGAGGACGCGCCCGGCAGCTACGTGAGACAACGGTAGATTGCCAATAGTCATCCTGGGCTCGACGCAATCCTGAGCAGCCCCTGAAACCCAATGAAATCGCGGGTTTCAGGGTTTTTCTGCTTCAACTGTCAATTGTCCGAGACCATCACTGTCCGGGTTCCTTGCCAACTACTTTTTTCGCGTCAAACCGGCAAACCGCGCGAAATTGATTGATAATTGCTGCACTGCACCAATCAGTTCCAGACTCAGCCAGTTGCTTGGAGACGCTTCATTCGAAGTGATCGCAAAGATGCTACCCGAATCGACCCCCAAATCCAAAATGCAAAGTGCGCTTGCCGCAACAGTTGAGTCCATCAAAGGTGGGGGTGCGGATTTGAATCAACTGGGAAATTTCTTATGACAAAGCGAATCGCGCTGGTTACAGGCGCCATGGGCGGACTGGGCACCGCCATCTGCAAGGCACTGGCTCAAAGCGGTCTGACGGTGGTGGCCAATTGCTTGCCGAACTTTGCACCCAAGGATGAGTGGCTCGCCAGGATGCATGCGGAAGGCTTCGACTTTCCTGTGGCTGAGGGGGACGTCAGTGACCACGAGGCCTGCGAAGCGCTGGTCAGGAAAATCGAAGCTGAGCATGGCCCCGTCGACGTGCTGGTAAACAATGCCGGCATCACGCGTGACTCCGTGTTCAGGAAAATGCACAAAGCGCAATGGGACGACGTCATTGCCACCAACCTTGACTCCCTGTTCAATGTCACCCATCCGGTGTTGGCCGGCATGGCTGATCGCGGCTGGGGCAGGGTGATCAACATTTCTTCTGTCAATGGAGTTAAAGGGCAGTTCGGGCAAGCGAATTACTCGGCCGCGAAGGCGGGGGTCATCGGGTTCACCAAGTCAATTGCTGCCGAGGTTGCCAAGAAGGGCGTCACCGTCAATGCCATTGCGCCCGGATACATCGCCACGGACATGGTGTTGGCGATGAAGCAGGAAGCGCGCGATGCGATCATCGCCACCGTCCCGATGGGGCGTCTGGGTCGGCCCGAAGAAATTGGCGCATTGTGTGCCTATCTGGTCTCCGATCTGGCGGGCTTCATGACGGGGGCAACCCTCAATATCAACGGTGGCTTGCACTTCAGCTGATGTCCAGGCCGATGGTTTTCTTCCAACGAACTTCACCTGTTGGGCCGCGCGACCGGAGTCGCCGTCGTTGAGGTCGACTGGTTCCGGTTCCTGCTACAAGCTCGAGGCAACGGCAGCGTCACCCTGATCACCGACGGCTGTCTTGAATGCGGCAGCTGCCGCATCATCTGCAACGAGCACTTCAATGTGGATTGGGAATACCCGCGCGGCGGGCACGGGATCCTGTTCAAGTTCGGTTAGCCTGCCATTACGCTTGGGTTTGGGCCCGGCAATCCATTAACATGACTGCATCGACCGTATGCAGCAGCCGCAACCATGACCAGCACCCCGACTCCCAGAGAACGGCTTGAGAAGCCCACCTTGATCTATCCGTTCCCGAACGCGCCCGAAGCCGGCAAGACGATCACGGTCGTGCCGGGCGTGGTCTGGATGCGCATGCCGCTGCCGTTTGTGCTTACGCATATCAATGTCTGGGCTCTCGAAGATGAAGGCGGGTGGGCCATCGTGGACACGGGGATGCGCACCGACGAAACCCTGGCAGCCTGGCGTGAGCTGTTTGCCAACGCGACGGAGCAGCGACCGCTGACACGCGTTTTTGGCACGCACATGCATCCGGACCACATTGGCATGGCTGGCTGGTTGACGCGCAAATTCAAGTGCCAGCTCTGGATGACTCAGCTCGAATACCTGAACTGCCGAGTGCTGACCGCTGACACGGGCCGCGCCGCGCCAGAGGATGGAGTGAGGTTCTACCGCCAGGCCGGCTGGAGCGATGAGGCGATCGAAAGGTACCAGACCCGCTTCGGCAACTTTGGCAAAGGCGTGCACGCCCTGCCCGACAGCTATCGGCGCATCAAGGATGGCGAAGAAATCCGGATCGGTGCCAACAGCTGGCGTGTCATCGTCGGCACCGGTCACTCACCGGAGCATGCCTGCCTGTATTGCGCGAGCCTGAAGTTGCTGATCTCGGGCGATCAGGTTCTGCCACGCATTTCTTCGAACGTCTCGGTGCACCCGACCGAGCCGGACGCTGACCCGATGCAGGACTGGCTGCAGTCACTGGCCAAAATGAAGCGTGAAGTACCCGACGATGTGCTGGTTCTGCCTTCACACAACGAGTGCTTTCGCGGACTGCATGCGCGACTGGACTACCTGGCTGCGTCCCAGCAGCGCACGCTGGACCGCCTGCGCAAGACCCTGCAGGAGCCGCGCCGTGTGGTGGAGGTGTTTGCCGCCCTCTTTGGCCGCGCCATCGACGAGACCGACACCGGATTGCTGAATCTGGCCACCGGTGAGAGTGTGGCCTGCCTCAACTATCTGGTGCACCGAGGTGAAGTCCGCCGCGAGATCGATGCCGGCGGCGTGGCCCGGTACCAGGCAAAAATGTGCAATTGATTCCATTGACCTGCATCAGTTGAGTGTGACTCAATTACCGGTTTGCAGCTGTGAGCTCAACACAGCATGACGTGGAAGGCGCATGATGAGCTCTCAAGTCATCGATGGTTAAATGAAACGCGGTGCGTTTTTACGGGCTGTGTCGCATGACTTGTCGCAAGCAAGGAGTTCCCTATGTCGCATTACCATGCAGTCGTCTGGCTCGATCACGCTGAAGCTCATGTGATGCATATCAGCCCTGATGACGTTGAAGCGTCTTTGATCCACCCCAAGCGGCCACACCACAAACTTCACTCACGCGTTGGAACACTCGGGGATGGTCGTGCCCCTGAAGATCGGGACTACTACCACCGTGTCGCAGAAGGGCTGAAAGGCGCGTCCGAAATATTGATTGTTGGCCCCGCGCAAGCCAAACTTCAACTGATCAAACACATCCACTCACACGACCCGGACCTGGTGAGCAAAGTAGTTGGCGTGGAAACGGTGGACCATCCGACGGATGCTCAGTTGGTAGCGTTTGCACGAAAGTATTTTCTTTCGAAGGACAAGATGCTATAGCGGGAGGTTCGAACTTCCTCTGCGCTTCATCACTCCGTCAGGAGCCCGTCAATAACCTGAATCGTCTTGTCACAGAGTTCGGCCAAGCTTGGGTTATGCGTTACGAACAGAATCGTTGTCCCATGTTCCTGATTGACCTTTCGCAACAAGGCGAAGACCGCGTCCGCGCTCTTTGTATCCAGGTTGCCGGTAGGTTCATCTGCCAACAGCACTGCAGGACTCATGGCCAACGCGCGAGCAATGGCCACACGCTGTTGCTGACCACCACTCATGTTTCCGGCAAGGTTGTCTTTCCACGGAGTCAGTCCAACGCTCTCGATCAATTGCTCTGCGCGCTCGCGCATCTGCCTGTTGGGGAAACCAGCCGCTCCCAACATGGGAATCATCACATTTTCAAGGGCGGTAAAGGCCGTGATCAGGTGGTGGTACTGGAAAACAAAGCCAATCGTGTGCCCGCGAAGACGCGTTAGTTCCTTGTCGTCGAGCGTCGTGGTTTCCTCGGAGGAAATCAGCAAGGTACCAGCCGTGGGACGGTCAAGCAATCCAACAATATTGAGCAAAGTGCTCTTTCCTGAACCGGAAGGCCCCATCACAGCGCAAAAGTCGCCACGGTGCAATGTCAGGTTGATGCCATGCAATACTTCCGTCTCAAAGGGCGTGCCGATGTTGAATGCCTTACGCACGTCATGCAGTTGAATAACGATGTTGTTATCCACGGATAGCCACCACCGGGTCAAGGCGGGACGCACGCATCGCAGGCGCCAAGGCGGCGAGCAGTCCGGTGATGGTCGCAAGCACGAGGGCGATTCCAAACATGGTGGAGTCGAATTCCAGCGGAAACAGAGGCGTCCCATCCGCGTTACGCGCCAGTCGTTGCCAAAGGAATAGTGCAAAGGCACCAATTCCGCATCCCGCCAACGATCCACCAAACCCCAGCAATCCACCCTGCAGCAGAAAGAGGCGAAGGATTTGTCCTCTGGAGATACCCATGGCACGCAAGATGCCAATTTCACGCGACTTTTGAACGACCGACACAACGAGGACACTCGCGATGCCGAAAGCGACGGACAAGCCGACAAAGAAGCGGATGGCAGTATTGGCAGTCGTCTGGGCGCTCACGGCAGCAAAAAACTGCGCACTGTTCTTGATCCAGCTATCCGCCTCAACACCAGTGGCCGCAGCGATGCCTTGTGCGATGGTTTCTGCTGCGTAGATGTCCTGTACGGTAACCTCGACACTGGTCACTCCGCCAGGCAGATCAAGCAGACTTTGCGCTGTGTGCAAGGTTGTAAATGTATTGCGCTGATTGGCACCCTTGTTGCCCAGGTCAAAAACACCAACGATTGTCAGTACGCTAGTGGCTCCGTTTGCTGCAGTGACGTGAAGCTTGTCGCCCACATCGACGCCCAAATCATTGCTGAGCTCGTTGCCGATCAGGATGTCCGATCCCGTCAGACGCGAAGAGCCACGCAGGATCTTGTCACTAAAGTCAACAATACGAAAGTAGGTTTCCGGTTCGATTCCGGAGACAGTTACAGCGCGCGTAGCGCTCCCGCGCACCACCAACACCGGACCGCTGGCCACCGGTGAAACCACCTTGATCCCGCCCATTGCACGCACCTGTTCAACTATGGCCTGCCACTGGTCAATAGACTTGGTTTGCTGCAATGGAGCTTGCACAATGGCACCTTCAACCTGATCTTTGGGAGCATCCGCACCGCTGCGCAATTGTCGAGTGACTTGCTGCGGTTGAAGCAACTGGATATGTGCCTGCGTCGATAGCACACGGCGTATGAAATTGGCCTGCAATCCCGATAACAAAGCGGACATGAAGACGATAACCCCAACGCCAATCGCCACACCGGAAATGATGAACAGCGTCTGCAAACGCCCTTCACGCAGGAACCGGATTGCCACAATCCATTCAAAGGGTAACCACGTTGTAAACATGCGTACCCGTTTCAATGAGGCTGCACTTTGGTCCGGACCCGGGCACCTATCGGCGTCGAAGTTACAACTGAAACCACCGTGTCACCCTGATTGAGACCTTGCAGCACCTCAACGGTCCCGCCACTGCGCAAGCCAAGTTTGACCGGAACCTTGGCTGTATGTCCGCTTTCGACCCGCACTACCCAAGGAGAAGGACTGTCCGCCTCATGAACTGAGGCTGCTGGCAGCAAAAGGGTCTGCAATCGTCTTGCGACTTCAATATCGACCGATACAGTCATGTCCTGGCGCAGAAAGACAGGGGGCTTGTCAATGTCGAGCTTGGCCTCGACTGCTCCGGTCTGGGCATTTACTCCCGGATTGATATAAACAAGCGTTGCCTCAAATTTCTGCAGCGGATAGGCATCGGCGGAAACGATTGCTTTTTGTCCCAATGCGATGAGACGCAGGTTTTTTTCGTCAATTGCCAGGACCAGTTGGGTTTTGCCTTTGGGTGAGAGTGTCATAAGTACCTTGCCGGGCTGGACCACGTCACCAACCTCGACATTGCGACCTATCAGCACTCCCTCCATGGGCGCTTTGATCACGGCGTACTTGGCACGGGCGTGTGCGGCATCGGCCGCAGCCCTGGCCTCGCTTACAGCGCTTTCTGCCATCGCATAGTCGCTGCCGGTTGATCGGGTCGTTTCAAGCTGTTTTTGCGCCGAGTTCGCTTGGGCATCTGCGAGTTCAACCGCTTTTCGGGATTCGTCAAGTGCGGCTTCGCCTATAAACCCCTGATTGAACAGACTCTGGCTGCGCGTCAATGCGGATTGGGCGTTTTGCAAATTGGCCTTCGCCTGGCGCAATGCCTGCTCGGCTACAGGCGCCTGTAGCTCCTTTAGCTGACGGATTCTGGCCTGGGCTTGGGTGACTGCGATGTCGGCCTGTCTTTCGGTCGCCTGCAACTCGGTAGCAGCGAGCTCAATGAGTACCTCCTGCGCCTTGACATCGTCGCCCTCGTTCACGGGAATCCTGGTGACTGTCGAGGTTATTTGCGCACCGATATCGACGCGGTGCGGGCTCTCTACGTGGCCGCTGCCAACTACCGTTTGAACAAAGTCACGCTTGATCACTGCTTCGACCGCAACCTGAGGTCCCAGCCACCAGTTCACCGCCATGTAGGCTCCGGCAACGATGGCAATGGCCACTGCGACGTGCGTCCATCGCAGCTTGGACAGATAGGCAAATTTAGCCATGAGACCCCACGTTAATTGGCCAGACCTAACTATCCACGGTTCGGCTGGTGTATGCCCAATACTGGGCGCAATTTTCGATCCTGGCAATGACTTGGGACAATGAGTTGATGATCGATTGCAGCGTCAATGGTCGCGCAATAGCCGGTAGCCAACAGCCGTCTCTGTCAACAAATGGCGCGGCTGTGCCGGGTCAGCCTCCAATTTCTGCCGCAGATGACCCATGTAAATTCGCAGGTAATGACTTTGCTCGGCGTGAGACGGACCCCAGACTTCACGTAGCAGTTGACGGTGCGTGAGCACGCGCCCAACATTGGCGATCAACACGGAAAGAAGTCGGTACTCGATGGGTGTGAGATGCACTTCAACGCCACTGCGACGCACCACACGAGCCAGTCGGTCCACTTCGACTTCCCCGAACCGGAACACCCTGTCTGCCTCGTCATCGCTGTCGTCGGCGTCGGCGCTAATGCGCGGTCGCCGCAGGTTGGCGCGCACTCGGGCCAGAAGTTCACCGACGCCAAATGGTTTCGTGAGGTAGTCATCGGCGCCGGCATCCAGTGCGGCGATCTTGTCTTCTTCGTCCACCCGTGCCGATAGCACGATGATGGGGACTGCGGACCAGGCACGCACATCGCGTATGACCTCCAGTCCGTCGCAATCAGGCAGGCCCAAGTCAAGTACCAACAAGTCGGGTTTGCGGGTGCCGGCTTGCGTAACGCCCTGTTGCGCCGTACTGGCTTCAAAGACCTGCCAACCCTCAGCTTCAAGCGCGCCTCGCACAAACCGGCGGATCTGCGGTTCATCTTCAATCACGATGGCAACGGGTGCGGGCATGCTTACTCGATCGTCTCCGGAGCAACCCTGCGCGGCAGGGTAATGCTGAATTCTGCACCACCCTCCGAGTTATTGGCGGCGCCAATTTCTCCGCGGTGTGCGTCCACTACCGCTTTGCAGATGGCCAGGCCCAAGCCAGCCCCCGGCGTAGCGGATTCCACTTCACCACGCACGAACTTTTCGAACAATTCGTGCTCACGCCCTTTCAGCGCGACGGGTAATCCTGGGCCATGATCACGCACCGTGATCACCAAGGACTCGTCGGTTACCTTCGCGCCGATGACGATCGGCGGCGCACCATACTTGGCAGCGTTTTCCAGCAAATTGACGAGTACCCGCTCGATCAGCGCAGCGTCGAACTCGACGAGCGGCAAATTGGCATGTAGTTCGGTCCGCACCTCCTGGCTGCCCAAGGCGGGGTGCGCTACCCGGATGGCGCTACCCACAGCCTCCTCGACAGACTGCCATTCCATGCGCAAGCGCACGGCGCCACTTTGCAATCGTACCATCTCCAGAAGATTGTTCACCAGAGCATTCAACTCGCGTGCCTGAACAACCAGGGCTTGTGCCATGTCCGTTTGGTCAGCGCTCAAGCGCGGTTGTGATTGGCGCAGCGATTCAGCCAATCCGATCAGCGCCGTCAGCGGCGTTCGGATGTCGTGTGAAATCGCAGCCAACAAGGCATTGCGCAGTCGCTCCGACTCCATCTCAACCACCGCCTGCTGCGCGATATCCACGTAGTGAACACGCTCCAGTGCAATCGCAATCTGTCTGGCCAGCGTGTCCAGTTGTATCACCTGTTCCGGGATCAGCAGCCAGCGAGAGTGCACGGGCTTGATTGCAAGCACACCGCGCACACGCATCGCCGCTTTCAGCGGAACGTAGTGCCATGATTGGGACGCCAGCGTTGTGGTTGCCAGGCCCGCTGGCTGCTCGTTGCGAAACGCCCAGTCGGCGACGCTGGTGTCGAAGCCGGTCGGAGTTTCTTGCGGTGCCAGCAACTGGTCAGTCGAATCGGTCGTCAGCACCAGCGCGTGGCCGCCGAAATTGCGCTGCACCGCCGCACTGCCAAGTTCGGCTACCTGGGTGCTCATCAGCGCTGCCGAAAGGTCGCGGGTGAGTTCAAACAGCAACTGCGAGCGACGCTCGCGGCTCGCGGAAATACGCGCTTGAAAGCGCAGTCCGGCCGTCAGTTGTCCGGTCAACAAGCCCACCACCAGCATCACGGCAAAGGTCATCAGGTACTGCACGTCACTCACGGCAAACGACAAGCGTGGCGGGACGAAGAAAAAGTCGAACGCCGCCACGTTGAAGAAGGCGGCCAACGCGGCCGGACCGCGTCCGAACTTGAGCGCCACCAACACCGTTCCCAGCAGGAACAGCATCACGATGTTGGCCAACTCGAAGTAGTTTCGCAATGGCGTTGCAAACAGGGTGATTGCGATACAGCTCGCGGCCGCAGCGGCGTACCGTGACCAGACAACGCCCCCGGTGCTTGCGCCTTCCTCTTCCTGCAGGCGGTCCACCACACGCGCCAGGCGCCTTGCGCTTTCGGCTCTGCCCACTTCCACGATGTCCAGAGTGGGCGCCAGCTGCGCCAGGCGGCGCGTCATTGTGCGACCCAATGCGCTCCAACCTTCGGACCGGGGGCGGCCGACAACCAGCGTCGCACAATTCAGGGTTTGCGCCTGCGTTACCAGTTCTTGCGCGGCATCACTGCCGGTGAGAACGGCAGTTGCAGCTCCCAGTTCTTCAGCCAGCTTGAGCACGGCCAGAACGTGGTCGCGTTGCGCTGCCTTGAGCCTTTGCAACTGGGGAGTTTCGACATAGGCCGCATGCCAGCGCACATTGAGTTGACCGGCCAAACGTGCTGCCGTGCGCACCGTTTGCTCAGAACCTTCGTGTGGACCTATGCAAGCCAGGATCGCGCCCTCGGTGTTCCATACCGGGGCTATGCTTTGCTCCACACGGTAACTGCGGACATCGTCTTCCACATGTTCGGCCGTGCGGCGCAAGGCAATTTCGCGCAACGCAATCAGATTCCCTTTACGGAAGAAGTTCTGTGCTGCGCGCTCGGCCTGCTGCGGCAGGTAGACCTTGCCAGCTTTGAGTCGTGCTATCAGCTCATCGGGCGTCACGTCCACCAGGATCATTTCGTCGGCACTTTCGAGCACCGTGTCGGGAACGGTCTCGTGTACCCGGATGCCGGTGATCGTCCCTACCGTGTCATTCAGACTTTCGAGATGCTGCACATTGAGTGCCGACCAGACGTCGATGCCCGCGTCCAGCAACTCCTGTACATCCTGCCAACGCTTGGGATGGCGCGAGCCCTCTACGTTGGAATGGGCCAGCTCGTCCACCAGCAGCACCTCGGGCTTGCGCGCCAGTGCGGCGTCCAGGTCGAACTCGCGCAAGGTATGGCCACGGTAGGGCAGCTCGCGCAGTGGCAACTGGGGCAGCCCCGAGAGCAACTCGGCGGTTTCGCCGCGGCCATGCGTTTCCACCACGCCCGCAAGCACATCACGCCCGGTCTTGCATTCACGCTGCGCGGCACTGAGCATGGCGTAGGTTTTGCCAACACCCGCGTTCGCACCGAAGTAGATGCGCAGCTTGCCGCGCCGCGCACGCGCCTCCTCGCTGCGGATTTGCTCCAGCAGTTGATCGGGGTCCGGGCGAAGATCGTGGTTGCTAGCCAATGCGATGTACCTTACGGTTCCTTGGGGCGATTCGGAGCACAAGCTTAGCGCAGTGCGTCCAGCGCCAGGTTAAGGCGCAATACGTTAATCTGAGACTCGCCAAGAATGCCCCAGAGTGGACCTTCCACCAATTGGTCCACCAAAGTCTGCACCTTGTCAGGGCTCAGGCCGCGCACTTTGGCAACTCGGGCCACCTGGTAGCGCGCTGCAGCGGGGCTGATGTGCGGGTCCAATCCACTGGCCGAGGCGGTCACCAAGTCCACTGGCACAGGCGCTGTGTTGCCCGGATCGGCGGCACGCAAAGCCTCAACGCGGCCCTTGACGGCATCGGTCAATGCCGGGTTCAGCGGACCCAGATTGGAGCCACTGGAATTCGCTGCGTTGTTGGCCATCGGGCTGGTGGCTGAAGGCCGACTCCAGAAATGCTTGGGGTCGCTGAAGTTCTGGCCAATCAGGCTTGAGCCAACTGGCTTGCCGTCGCGTAGCACCAAACTACCACCGGCCTGTGCCGGAAACAGCAACTGGGCCACACCGGTGACCAGCAGCGGGTAGGCGATGCCGGTCAATAACGTGAGCACGGCGAACAGCACCAAAGCTGGACGAAGAATGTTTTTCATAGGATTTCCTTTCAACTTTTTGTGTGGGCTGCCTGGCTCAGGCCAGGTGCAATGCCACCAGCAACAGGTCAATCGCCTTGATGCCGATGAAGGGCACGATCAAACCGCCCAAGCCGTAAATCAGCAGATTGCGTCGCAGCAGAACGGCGGCACCGATGGCCCGGTACCTGACACCTTTCAGAGCCAACGGAATCAACGCCACGATGATCAGCGCGTTGAAAATGACCGCCGACAAAATTGCCGACGAGGGACTGGCCAGGTGCATCACATTGAGCGCCGTCAACTTCGGATAAGTGGTCACGAACATCGCCGGGATGATGGCGAAGTACTTGGCCACGTCGTTGGCGATCGAGAAGGTAGTGAGTGAGCCGCGCGTCATCAGCAAGGCCTTGCCGGTCTCCACAATCTCCAGCAGCTTGGTCGGGTTCGAATCCAGATCGACCATGTTGCCGGCTTCCTTGGCGGCCTGGGTGCCGCTGTTCATCGCTACCGCCACGTCGGCCTGCGCCCGCGCTGGCGCGTCGTTGGTGCCGTCGCCGGTCATGGCCACGAGCCGACCTTCGGCCTGGTACTGGCGGATCAGCTTGAGCTTTTCTTCCGGCGTAGCCTCCGCCAGAAAATCATCGACTCCGGCTTCGGCGGCGATGGCCGCAGCAGTGAGCTTGTTGTCGCCGGTGATCATGATGGTCTTGATGCCCATGCGGCGCAATTCGGCGAAGCGCTCCTTGATGCCGGATTTGACGATGTCCTTGAGCTCCACCACGCCTAATACCGTGCTGCCATCGGCCACCGCCAGCGGCGTACTGCCGCGTCGTGCCACCTCGTCGGAGGCGCGAAGCACTTCCGCCGGGACGCTGCCGCCTAAAGCTTCAACGTGTTTGCGAATGGCGTCAACTGCACCCTTGCGCAAGCTGCGCACGCTGCCGTCGGCAAGCGCTATGTCCACACCACTCATGCGGGTCTGTGCCGTGAACGCGACCTCGGTGGTAGATCCCACCACGGCTTGCATAAAGCCCATTTTTTCGACCAGCACGACGATGCTGCGACCCTCGGGCGTTTCGTCGGCCATGGATGCCAGCGCCGCACTCGCCGCCAGCTTCGACACCGCGACGCCTGGTGCGGTCCAGAACTTGGCGGCCTGCCGGTTGCCGTGGGTGATGGTGCCGGTTTTGTCCAACAGCAAGACATCCACGTCGCCAGCGGCTTCCACCGCGCGGCCCGACGTGGCGATCACATTGGCCTGCATCATGCGGCTCATGCCGGCCACGCCCACGGCCGACAGCAAGCCGCCGATGGTGGTGGGAATCAGGCACACCAGCAGAGCCACCAGAGCCGTGATGCTCACCGCTGTTCCGGCCTTGGCGGCTTGCACGCTGAAGATCGAGTACGGCAGCAAAGTGACCGTCACCACGAGGAACACGATGGTCAGCGCGACCAGCAAAATGGTATGGGCGATTTCATTCGGTGTCTTCTGGCGTTTGGCGCCTTCGACCATGCTGATCATGCGGTCCAGAAACGACTCACCAGGATTCACCACGATGCGCACCACCAGCCAATCCGACAGCACGCGTGTGC
>CAIYGK010000243.1 GCA_903925725.1 uncultured beta proteobacterium
ATAAGCCCTCGCCCGGGTTCGTTCGTGGCTTCAATCGTGCCCCCGTGCAATTCAATCACCTGCCTGGCCAGCGCCAAGCCCAGTCCGGTCCCTGGCTTGAGTTTGGCGGCACGCCCCCGGTAGAACTTCTCAAAGATGTGCGGGAAGTCACGTTCATCAATGCCGGGGCCGTTATCAATTATCTTGATCAAAACGCTGGGTCCATCGATGTGACCTCGCAGGCGTATGGTTGTACCTGAAGGCGTGTACTTGACCGCATTGTCGACCAGGGTACGCAAGGCCAGTTTGAACAGTTCTGCATTGCAGCTGATGACAAGATCGGGATCGCAGACAAGACTGGTTGTGTGGGTGTCCGATGACATGCGGACCGTATCCGCAGCATCGTTGAACAACTCCAACAACCGCACCTGCTTGCGTTCTGTGGGCATCGGCGGCAGATCCAAGCGTTCGGGTGTCAGGCACTCATCGATGATCAAGGTTAAGCGGTCAGTGGCACCCTGGATCTTGTCCAATCGGATACGGGTCTTCTCGTCAAACGCAGGGCCACCGAGCTGCCCAAGGTTCTGTACCGAAGCGTCGATCACCGCCAACGGGTTGCGCAGCTCATGCGACAGCGTGGCAACGAACTGCCGATGCGCCTGATGCGTGGCGCGCTCCAGTGCGTTGGCCTGCTCCAGCCGTTTCACAGCCTCATGCAAGGTTTGCGTTTGGGCGTTTTCGATTCGCATGGTGTTGTACCGCTGATGCCCTGCAAAGTTCATGATGCCCAGATAAATCACCTGGCTGATGTTCATCAACACGTCTCCGCTGATTGAGGGCGTGATCCAGCCATTCATTTGGGCAATCCGCGTCGGCACGATCAGCCAGAAAGTACACAGTGCGATCAGCAGGGTTAAAGCCTGAGGCTGCTTGCGCGTGACCAGCAAAGCCGTCATCACCGCAGTCACGCCGATGGACAACAGTGATACCCGTTGCACGATCGGCATGGTTTCGGTGTAGTGATCACTCGCGAAACCGATGCAGCCAAGGCACGCAATGACCCAAACAAACTGGTCAAAGCGTTTTGCAAAAATTGGAAAATACTGCGCGACATTGGAAAAGCGGTTGATGAAACTTGTGCCGAAGGCCAAGGACAAGGCCAGTGAGCAGCCCATGATCGGATCGCGAAGTTCCGGGGTATCGGGCAGCAACCAGTGCTGGATGCCGCCGCCTGAGAGTAGTCGTAACACCAGCGTGGCGGCCCCGAAGGCTGCAAGCATGGCGTACTCAACATCGCGAGTCACGCGCCAGAACCACAGGCTTGACAGAATAAAGGCAAGCACGAGCCCAACGTACGCACCCCAGGCAAGCATGTTTGCGGTCTGGGCGACTGCAAAGTCTTGCGGTTGCCAAAGATTGAACGTTGCATACAGCGCTGGCCCCGATTCAACGCGCATGTAAAAGGTTTGTGGGCGATGGTGTGGCAAAGATAGCCGAAAGGTCGGGTTCGGCAAAGCCAAATCACGCTGACTTGAAACCAGCGCATTGCCGTCACGCCGGAT
>CAIYGK010000244.1 GCA_903925725.1 uncultured beta proteobacterium
AGCGCGCCATCTTTTACAAGCGCCTACTACCGCTGCTGGAATTTGGCCGAGAGCGCGAGGGCATCGACCTGTCAAAGGTTGTGTTGACGCACCATCATCTCAAAGACTTGGGGAAGCGCCCGATGCTGCTGGGCGACGGCGAGGCACCCAAGATCCCACCGATCACTGAAACTGGTGCTGGCAGCGTTCAGGAAAAAGAGAAGGCCCTGCTGAACGTCATCATCGAGAAGGTGAACGACCTGTTTGAAGGCGAACTGACCGACCAGGACAAGCTGGTCTACGTCAACAACGTCATCAAGGGCAAGCTGCTGGAGTCGGAGACCCTGCGCCAGCAAGCGACGAACAACACCAAAGAGCAGTTCGCCAACTCGCCCGACCTCAAGAACGAGCTGATGAATGCCATCATGGGGGCACTGGACGCGCACAACTTGATGAGCACACAGGCCTTGAATTCCCCGATGGTGCGAGGCGGGCTGAAGGACATTCTGCTGAACCATGCGGGGTTGTATGAGTCGCTGCGGGGGCATGCGGCTGGCGACGCCCAGCAAGATCGTTAGCTTGTTCTTGTGCGGCTCCAGCGTGGTCGAAGTGTGTCTGCCCGGCCTCATCGTTGTTCGATTGGTTGGGGCTAGTCTTTAGCATCCGCATCAGGTCCGTACTCATTCCAGCCGTCAAGGTGTGTCCACTCTTCGGGGGGCTGGAGCCCAGACGGTCCCTGCGGCTCCAAGCGATCTTCTTCCTCATTTGGTAAGTCTGGATCCCTATAGTCGAATGGTGCACGGAAGAAGAGTCCGTGAGGACCAATCACTTCCCACTTTGCCCATCCATAACTACGTGGCACAAACTTCGCACGGTAATGGTCCCAGACGGTTTTATCGGTGATCTCGCGAACCTCGAAAGAACGACCATATTTCGCGGCCAACTCCCGAGCCGTCGTAACCGCGGCTTCGCGGTCGGCATATCGAAGCGGAGTCGTCATGGCATCTTGAATGCAGTGCCGCATTTCGGGCAGTTTGGATCCGACTCGGTCACCGCACCACCAAGTTTCTTTCCCATTACGGCGCCGAGGATGTCCGTGGTCACGGACGCCTGGCAATGCGATGCCAGCCAACCTGGCCACATCGCGTGCCTACCGCGGCATCAACACCATTCTGTTGAATATGCAGGCCATGGCGCACGGCTACGCCGTCAACCGCTGGCTGACGTTCCAGCAAGCCCGCTCGCTGGGTGCTTGTGTGCGCAAGGGTGAGACCGGCACCGGCATCGTGTTCTTCAAGATGCTGGAGCGGGATGCGGATTCAAGCCGCTCGGCTAACGATGAACCTGCACGCCGGGTTGTCCCGCTGCTGCGCTCTTTCACCGTGTTCAACGCGTGCCAGGTCGAAGGCTTGCCTGAAGACCTTGTAACCCCCGAAGCCACATCTGAAGGCTGGAGTCCGGTCGCGGCTGCGGAGGACCTCCTGGCCCGTTCTGGGGCTGTTATCCGGCATGGCGGTGATCAGGCGTTCTACCGCCCTAGTGACGATGTGATTCAGCTGCCCTCGCCTGCTGTCTTTCCTGAGGCCAACCGCTATTACAACGTGGCGCTGCATGAGCTGACCCATTGGACCGGTGCCGCCGGGCGATGCAACCGCCCCTTACTGGGGCGCCAGCACATCGAGGCGTATGCCTTCGAGGAGTTGGTGGCTGAGCTTGGCTCGGCGTTCTTAAGCGCCAGCTGTGGCTTGCCGAGTGAGTTGCAGCATGCGACGTATATCGAGACCTGGCTACATGCCTTGAAGAATGACAAGCGGTTGATTTTCACAGCCGCGTCGATGGCGCAGAAGGCTGCCGACTACCTGTTGCCGCCTCAGGCAACAGCACCCAATCCACAAGCGAGCGCCATACCAGAGCTGGCCTGAGCCGGATCAGACCGTGGCACTGACGGTGCTGCGGCCTGTGATCACTAAGAACAAGCCTACTTGACGACATTGTGTGGGCAAGAAACTGACAACGTCGTAGGCGCAGCGAGCACGCCTTCATTGGCTCCAACCCGGCACCTGTCTGGACCTTCTTGGTCTGGCTGGCGCCTTTCTTCTATCCATTAACTTTCACTGGAGATCATCATGACTGAACACGTCAATTACTTTGCGCGTCTCAACGGCGTTAACGTATCGGAGCACATCGAGAAAAAGGGAGGCTTCAGCTACCTCTCGTGGCCTTACGCCGTGGCGCAGCTGCGCTTGGCGGACCCGACTGCAACCTGGGAGGTTCGTCGCTTTGACGGACTGCCGTACCTCGCCTGCGACGCTGGTGTCTTCGTCGAGGTCGCTGTCACGGTTCAGGGCGTGACCCTGAGCCAGATCCACCCAGTTCTCGACGGACGCAATCGCCCGCTGATGTCGCCCAACTCCTTCGATATCAACACATCCGTACAACGAGCGTTGGTCAAGGCCATTGCGCTGCACGGACTGGGGCTGTACGTCTACGCTGGAGAAGACTTGCCTCAGCCGGTAGCTGACGCTGCCAATGATGCCGCAGCACCGGAACCACGTGCGGAGGTTCGGCGCAGCGGACCGACGATCACTGGGCCGCAACAGGTCACGATCCACAAGCTCGTGGTCGAGACCGGCACGGATTTGAGCCGTTTGCTGGAGCACTTCGGCGTGGCAAGCCTGAAGGACTTGCCTGCCATCGAGTTCTCGCGTGTGGTGCGCTCCCTGGAAAAGCGGAGGGCAGCATGAGCAAGATCATTCAACTCGTTCAAGGCAGCCAGGAGTGGCTGGACTACCGGCTGACGATGCGCAACGCATCGGAGACCGCAGCCATGCTGGGCGTGAGCCCATGGATGTCACCGTATCAGCTGTGGCTGCTCAAGACTGGGAGGTCTGTAACCAAGACGACGGCTGCCATGCAGCACGGTACCGACATGGAGCCAGCGGCGCGAGCCGCTTATGAAGCACAGACCGGGAACATCATGCAGCCGCTGGTGCTGCAAGACGGCCCTTATTCGGCCAGTCTGGACGGCATGGATCTGGACGGAGAATTGATCGTTGAGATCAAGTGCCCGTACAAGGGACAGACCTCGGGCCTGTGGAACGACGCTGTCGTCGGCCAAGTGCCTGCGCAGTACGAGCTTCAGGTGCAGCATCAACTGCTAGTCTCTGGTGCCGCCTTGGCCCATCTCTGGGTGTTCGATGGCACGCAGGGCCTGCTGCTGCCCATCGAGCGCGATGACGGAGCCATGGACCGCATCCGGGCTGGCTGGGATCAGTTTCAGACGTTCCTGGACAGCGACACACCACCGCCGCTCACCGACGCCGATACGGTTCAGCGCAGTGACTCGGCATGGACGGCTGCGGCACAGGCTTTTGCTGAAGCCAAGCGGGCGACCGACGCGGCTGACGCCGCCCTCGCAAAAGCACGTGATGAGCTGGTGTCGCTGGCACAGCACCCGCGTGAGCAGGGCTCAGGGGTTAGCGTGACGCGGTACTGGAAGGCTGGTAACGTGGACTACAAGAAGGTCCCGGCGCTCAAGGACGTTGATCTGGGGCTGTACCGGGGCAAGGCACGTGAGGAAGTGCGGGTGACTGCAGCTTGATGGAGGCAGGGGTGTGTAGGCTCTGCTGCCGAGTAGGCGGCTTAGTGGATTCAATTTAGGCAATCTGCCTACAGATTGCCTACAAGGGTCGCTCAAGAAAAAAGCCTGCTATTGTTTAGATAGCAGGCTTTTTATATCCCTTGCGGGTTCTAACTGGTGGCCTGGGGCGGAATCGAACCACCGACACAAGGATTTTCAATCCTCTGCTCTAGCGACTGAGCTACCGGGCCAAGGATAGACATTATAGCTTAAAGTTAAAGCCATAGTAGTTTGGAGCCGAAAAGTACTCAAACTCAGTATGGGCTGTGTTGTTATTGCCTCAACTGAACGCTACTTGGGGCCTACCTCGCCTTATAGCCACCATCCACGTGCCAATGAATATTGGTCCACTGTTCTATCTGTGAG
>CAIYGK010000245.1 GCA_903925725.1 uncultured beta proteobacterium
ACGCACGATAGTCGCTTGGTGCTTTCAGTCCGCTTTCAATCGAGGAAACCTAGGGTAAACACTGATTGATTGCTCCGACTATGATCAGCGCTTCGTTCCGACTAACCTGACTGGGCTTTTGTGCGATGCGGATACTGGTCGTCGAAGACAACACCGAACTGGCGCAATGGCTGGGACGCACATTGCGCAAAGAACAGTACACGGTCGATTGCATTGACAATGGCGTTGACGCCGATTTTGCCCTGCGTAGCGAGCAGTACAACCTGGTGATTCTGGACCTTTCCCTGCCAAGAATGGACGGCACAGAGGTTCTGCGGCGCCTGCGGGCGCGCCATGACATGACGCCGGTTCTTGTGCTAACGGCCAACAACACGGTGCAAAGCCGCGTCAGTGAACTGGACGAAGGGGCCGATGACTATATGGCCAAGCCTTTCGACATCGAGGAACTGGAGGCACGTATCCGGGTCCTGTTGCGGCGTTCCTCCGGCCAGGCCTCGCCGCTCATGGCCTGCGGCGATCTGCAATACAACAGCAACACCCGTGAGTTTCAGATTGACGGGCAGACACTTGCCCTGACGCCGCGAGAGCGTGCGGTCCTCGAACTGCTGTTGCGTAAGACTGGCACCAGCGTGACAAAGCATGCGCTGGCCCAGAGTCTTTTCTCTCTTGACGAGGATGTCTCCACCGACGCGATCGAAATTTATGTACATCGACTGCGAAAGAAACTCGAGCACAGTTCGGCCAGAATCATGACCTTGCGTGGCCTGGGCTATCTATTGCGTGCTGCGGGGAATGACTAGCAGCCTGCGCCGGCAGTTGTTGGTCTGGGTCCTGCTGCCTTTGCTGGGCGCAGTGGCCATCAACGCATGGTTAAGCTACCGCAACGCGCAGGACACAGCCGCTGTGGTGCAGGATCGCTTGCTGCTCGGTTCAGCGCGCGTGATCGCCCAGCAGATCAGTTACGAGGACGGCACGTTTCAGCACCATATCCCTCCGGCAGCGTTGGAACTTTTTCAGTCGGAGGCGCCGGACCGGATTTTCTACCGCGTGACCACCGGCGGCGGACAATTGTTGTCTGGCTACACCGATCTGCCGGTGCCGGCGATGAGATTTCCGGTTGATGCGCCGTATTTTTTTGCTGCCACCATGCGCGGCGAAACGGTGCGTGTAGTGGCATTCTTCCAGCCTGTTATCGGCAACCCGTCGGCCTTGCCGGTGGTGGTGGAAGTGGCGCAGACGACGCATGCCAAGGCGCAGCTCAGTACCGGTTTGTGGCTTCATGCCATGGGTCAGCAACTGCTGATCCTGGCGCTGGCAACGCTGCTGATCCTGCTCGGATTGAAGCGTGGGCTGCAGCCCCTGATACGCCTTGGCAATGACGTTCGAACGCGCAAGGAAGGGTCGCTGGAAAAGTTGAAGACTGAGGCCATTCCGGCTGAACTGACGCCCTTGGTGGATTCCTTCAACGATTACATCCAGCGGCTCGAAAATCACACGAATCTGCGCAGCAGTTTCATCCAGAATGCCGCGCACCAGTTGCGTACGCCGCTGACGGTACTCAACACGCAGATCAGCGACGCCATGCGCGCGCCGGGCAAGGCTGAGGCAGAAGTGCCGTTACTGGCTGCGCGCCGGACCCTGCAGCAGACGACGCGACTGGTCAATCAGTTCCTGACGCTTTCTGCGGCTGAAGCTTACGTCGCTGTCATGATGCCGACCACAAGCCAGGCCTGCTGCGATGTGGTTCAAAAAGTCCTGGAAGACATGGCGTTTCAGGCGCATCAAAAGCAGATTGATCTTGGTTTTGAACGCACAGGCGTCGACACCCTTGTTTCAATCGACCCGGCGGCGTTGCGCGAAATCACCGTCAATCTGATCGATAACGCAGTTCGCTACACGCAAGTTGGCGGTGTGGTGACGGTGCGGGTTGAGTCGAGCGCTGAGAAAGTTTCACTGGCCGTGGAAGACAACGGACCTGGCGTTTCTGAGAATAATCGCAGCAGACTTTTTGAACGCTTTTACCGTGCGGGAGAAACCGGGACGTCCGGCAGCGGACTGGGGCTGGCCATTGTCAAGGAACTTGTCTCTCAATGCGCTGGAACGGTGAAGGTGCTGGCGCCCGCGCATGGCGGCACGGGTTTGCTGCTGCGGGTCGAATTTTTCACCACTGTCCGCGGCGCAGCTAATCCAGCCGTGGCTTGATGCCGTGAATGTCCTTGAATGAAACCAGCGCCAGCAAGACATTTTGTTCGTCGGTAACGGGAATGGCGCGAAAGGCGTATCGATCAAACATCGCCATGGCATCGCTCAGGGTGTCTTGCGGGTTCAGGCTGATGATGTTCTCCGTCATGATTTCGGCCATAGTCTGATCTGGCTCGGCCGCCATCAGCTCCCGAAAATCAACCACACCTTCCAGAAC
>CAIYGK010000246.1 GCA_903925725.1 uncultured beta proteobacterium
AATTCAGATCCTGCTCATAGTACAGACCCATGATGGTTTTCTCGCGTTCCGGCAAGGCCGAAATGGCTTTCACCAGCTGTTCGCGCAGACTTCGGTCAAGCAGAACCTCGAGCGGGTCTGCGCTGCGATCTTCGCAGTGGCGATCAAGATAGTTGTCGCCATCGTCACGATTGAAATCCTCGAAAGAAACCAACTGGTAGCCACGCGCCTCCTGCAGCATTTTTTGATAGTCAAGCAATGCAATGCCCAGCTCGTGAGCCACTTCCTGCTCCGAAGGAGCGCGTCCGAGACGCTGTTCGAGCGTGGCGATGGCGCTCTCGATACGGCGCAGGTCACGCCGGAAATTACGTGGCAGCCAGTCCGCCTCACGCAGGCCATCGAGTATGGCGCCGCGAATCCGCAGGCCGGCATAGGTCTCGAACTTGGCTCCGTGCGATTCCTCGTACAGGTTGACCGCATCAAGCAGCCCCATCATTCCTGTCTGGATCAGATCGTCCACTTCAACGCTGGCCGGGAGTCGGGCCATCATGTGATGCGCGATACGCTTGACCAGCGGCGCGTACTGTATCAAGTAGTGGTTCGTGTCATGAGTGCCGGCGGCGGTATACATGGCGGGTCCTGGTATCTGATCTACGCTGCCACAGCGCGCACGCTTTGGGAATGCCTGAAGCGGTTCGTCACTTCATCCAGAGCGGCGGCGTCGTCAGCGTCGCGCGGCCAGCCTGTAACGGTCTGCGCCAGACTTCTGAAACTGCCCGCCGCTGCGGTGCCGGGGAACGCGGCCACGACCGGCAGACGCAAGCGAGCCGCATGCAGCAGCTTTTCATCTGGCGGGACGTGACCGATGAACTCGAGAGAAACGCGCAGGTAGTGCCGTGCGACGCCCGCCATGTGGTCGACGATGCTGCGTGCTCTTTGCTCGCTCGCAACGTTGCCGACCAAAATATGGAATTCGCGGCGCGCGAACTCGTTGCTCAGGCGCTTGATGAGGGCATAGGCGGCCGTGATTTCGGAAGCGCCGCCACCGGCCAGAACGATCACTTCACGTGCTGGAGCAGTGACCGGCAGGAGCGCACTGGCGCGTCCCGGCGCGGCGTCCACCAGCAAGGTGTCCACCGGATTGCCCAGACGTTTGAGACGCAGTGCCAGCCGGTGACGTTCAGACTCCGGCAATTGCGACAGGCTGCGGTCGCAGCGAGCCAGCGGCAGCACGCGGATGCCGCCCGGTCCATGGACGATCATGTCGTCCAGTTGCCGTGAGCCGCCAAGCAAGTCTTCCATAGTGAAGCGCACGGTCAGTCCGAGCGCGCCAGCGCCAGACAGCAGGCCTGACCACTCATCCAGTATCAGCACATCGCTGCCGATTTCGGCCAGGGCCGCGGCAAGATTGATGGTTGCTCCGATATCGCTGCCGCCGCGGCCGGCTGCACTGACCGACAGGATGCGCAGTCCTTCGCGGTCCAGCATCCGGCGCAGTCCGTCGGCTTGATCGATCCGTGACTTAGCCAAGATTCACCCCCGCAGGCCAGCCGCCCGAAGGTGCGGTGGCGAGCATCAACTGGCATTCGGCAGTGTCCAGATGATGCACCGAAGGCGCGCTCAGCGGGCTTAGCGCACGCTGCAACAAACTGTCTTTGTCCGGCACGTGCAAATCTTCCGGTACGCGCTGACCATCGGTGACGTAATGCAGCGGCAATTTTTGCCTGATTGCGACATCCAGCACGGTGGCAATACCTACCGCCTCGTCGGTCTTTGTGATGATGCAACCATGCACGCCACCCTCACGATATACATTGACGACTTCATCAAGCGTCTCTCCATTGCCAGTCGAATTGAGCAGCAGCAGCCGTTTGACATCTGTCCCCGGTGCCGACAGGAGAGAGAGTTGTTCCGTCACCATCTGATCGCGCTGACCCATGCCCACGGTGTCAATCAGAACCAGATGTTTGTTGCGCAGGTCCTCAAGCACAAATTGAAGATCGGATTCATCCTTGACGGCAATAACCCGGACCCCCAGCAATTTGCCGTAGATGCGCAACTGCTCGTGGGCGCCGATGCGGTAGCTGTCAGTGCTGAGCAGGGCAATCTTGTCCGCCCCGTAGCGCACAACGCCACGCGCCGCGATCTTGGCAACCGTCGTCGTCTTTCCGACCCCGGTCGGCCCGACCAGCGCATACGTGCCACCCCTCTCGACGATGTCTTCAACCGCCGGGACGGTACGCAGATTGCGCTCCAGCACTGTCTTCACCCAGCATAGGTTCTGTCCTTCGGGCAGACCCGGTGGCATCTTCTCCAGAAATTGCCGAACCAAAGCCGCGCTGAAACCTGCGCGCAGCATGTCGCGCAATAGGCGCGCCTTGCCGGGCCCGCGCTGCTGCGCCGTTTCCCAAGCCTGGTAAACCAGTTGCTGTTCCAGCATGCCGCGCATCGACCGAATCTCGTTCGCCAGACTATGCGATATTGGTTCTTCGGCAATGACGCCTGGTGCAATTGCCTTCGCCGCAGGCGGATTGGCTCTTGCTTTGCTCCGTGGTTTGGCCTTGGAGCGCGACGTGGGCGACGCTGTCGCTTCCACTCCCTCCTGCGTTGGCAAATCACCCTGGGCAACGGCAAGAATCTCCATGCCGTTGTCTACAGCCCGATTCGACAGAATCAGCGCGTCCGGCCCCAGGTCCTGTCTCACCAAATGCAGGGCCTCGCGTGAAGTGCTGGCAAAAAATTTCTTGACGTTCATGCTTTGCTCCCGAGTAAGGCAGTGACTTTGACAGTGCAGGTATCCGGCACTTCGCTGTGCGCAATGACTTTGATTTGTGAAACGGCGCGACGCAGAAACCGGGACAACAGAACCCGCAGTTCGGCTGGCACCAGAAGAACCGAGGGCAATCCGAGCCGCTCCTGCTGCTGCGTGGCCGTACCGGCTTCGTGAAGCAAGGTATCAACCAGGCCTGGCTCAATGCCGGCTGTGGTGCCGGCTTTGGAATGCACTGCCTGCAGCAATATACGTTCCAGCCCCGGCTCCAGAGCCATGACCTGCAGTTCATTGCCTGCTGGATAGAGTTGCTTCACGATGGCACGCCCCAAGGCGACCCGAACCAATGCGGTCAGGTCGTTTGCATCGGGCACCTTGGCGCCGTTTTCGGCGAGTACCTCGATGATGGTGCGCATGTCGCGGATGTGCACGCCTTCCTCGAGCAGGCGCTGCAAGACTTTCTGAACGGTTCCCAACGGCAGCAGCTTGGGCACCAGATCTTCGATCAGCTTGGGTGATTCGCGACCGACATGTTCAAGCAGTTGTTGTGTTTCTTGACGACCCAGCAATTCAGAGGCATGCGTCTGCATCACGTGATTCAGGTGCGTGGCCACCACGGTACCGGCATCTGCTACCGTGTAACCGAAGGTCTGCGCCTGCTCCCGCATGCTGGAGTCGACCCAGACGGCGGGCAAACCAAATGCCGGGTCGCGCGTCAGCGCGCCGGGCAGTGTGGAACTCACGTGTCCGGGATTGATCGCGAGGTACATGCCGTTGAACACTTCACCACGACCAATTTCTACGCCTTTCAGGGTAATCACATAGGCATTGGGACGCAGTTCCAGGTTGTCGCGAATGTGCACCGCTGGTGCCAGAAAGCCGAGGTCGAGTGCGAATTTCTTGCGCAATCCCTTGATACGTTTGAGAAGTTCACCGTCCTGCCCCTTGTCGACCAGGGGAATCAAGCGGTAACCTACTTCAAGCCCAAGCGTATCGACAGCGACGACATCGTTCCAGGAGGCCTCGACGGCCAGGTTGGTGACGGCCTGTTCGGCCACCGGCGCCTGTGCTGCGGGGGCTCGATTATTGAGCACATAGCTGCCTGCGCCGAGCAGCGTGGCCAGGAACAGGAATGCAAAATTGGGCATGCCAGGAATCAAACCCATGATGGCGAGAATCCCGGCCGTGATGGTCAACACCTGCGCCTTGCTGAAGAGTTGTCCGGCGAGCTGCTCGCCTACATCCTGATCGCTGCCGACGCGACTTACCACGATGCCAGCGGCGGTCGAAATGACGAGCGCCGGAATCTGTGCCACCAGACCGTCGCCGATTGTGAGTAGCGTATAGACCTTGGCTGCAGTAGAGAAATCAAGATCATGCTGCGCCATGCCAACTACCAGCCCACCAATAATGTTGACGAACAGAATGATGATTCCGGCAACGGCGTCGCCGCGCACAAATTTGCTTGCGCCATCCATGGCGCCGTAGAACTCTGCTTCCTGACCGGTCTCTCTGCGGCGACGGCGTGCCTCGTCCTCACCAATCAAACCCGCATTCAAATCGGCATCGATAGCCATCTGCTTGCCGGGCATGGCATCCAGTGTGAAACGCGCGCTGACCTCGGCGATGCGTCCGGCGCCCTTGGTGATCACCACGAAGTTGATCACAACCAGAATGAAGAACACGACCAGACCGACAGCATAGTTTCCGCCGACCAGAAATTGTCCGAAGGCCTCGATCACCTTGCCGGCAGCGTCCGGGCCAGCATGACCATGCAGCAACACCACGCGGGTGGAAGCCACGTTGAGCGAGAGCCGAAGCAGCGTCGTCAACAGCAGGACGGTCGGGAAGACGGCAAAGTCCAGCGGCTTGAGCGTGTAGAGGCTCACCAGCAGGACGATGATGGCAATGGCGATGTTGAACGTGAATAGCAGATCGAGCAAGAATGGCGGCACTGGCAGGATCATCATTGTCAAAATCATGATGATCAGCATCGGCACCGCCGCGGTGCGCAGGCCTGTGCTGCCCAGCAACTGCTTCAGGTTGAAGAGATTGTTCATGCTCCCACCGACCCGGCTTCGAGTTTGACATTGGGACCTGGATCAAGTTCGTTCGCAAGCGCGGCCAGTTCGGGCTGCTTTGGCGGTGGTCCGTCTGCAGCGCGATGGCGGCGCAGCTGATAGACGTAGGCAAGGACTTCGGCCACAACCGAGTACAGGGCGGCTGGAATTTCGTCGCCAAGTTCGGTATGACGGTACAGGGCACGCGCCAACGGTGGCGCCTCCAGTACGGGGATCCGGTGTTGCTCCGCCAACTCACGAATGCGGGCGGCCAGCAGGTCTGCTCCTTTGGCCACGACGCGGGGTGCACCGACCGCGCCTTCCTGATAGCGCAGAGCCACAGCGAAATGCGTCGGGTTGGTAACCACAACGTCAGCCTTGGGAATCTCCGCCATCATGCGACGCCGTGCCATCTCGCGCTGCTGGCTGCGGATATGCGACTTGACCTGTGGGTCACCTTCAGATTCCTTGTTTTCCTGACGCACTTCCTCGCGCGTCATGCGTAACTGACGTTCGTGATCCCAGAGCTGGAAGGGGACGTCCACCGCGACCACCAAGGCGATGCTTGCTGACATGATGAGGAAACTGCTTCCCAGCAAGTGCACGAGATGTGTCATGCCGGCGTCAAGCGGTTCGGCGCTGAGAGACAGAACCGCGCCCCGGTTGTTCCAGATGGCCCATGCAGCGACACTGCCGACGACCATCGTTTTGGCAATCGCCTTGAGCATTTCGATGGCGCCGTGCCTTGACACAATGCGCCCCAGACCTTTCAGGGGATCCATGCGACCCCAGTCCGGCATGAGTGGTTTGAAGCTGAAAAGCCATCCGTTGATCAACAGAGCAGAGGCAATTCCCGCCACCACCAGCAGCGCCAGCAAGGGCGAAAATGCCAGCAGGATGTCTATTGACGCATCCTTCAAACGCAGCAACATCAAATCGGCGTCAAACGCCAGCGCGCGGTCGAGTTGCAAGCCATGGCGAACAAGCCCGGAGAGCCGCTCCGTGAGGCCGGCACCCATGCTCCAGAGCCCACCTGCTGCGGCCAGCAACAGGGCCAGAGTGGAGAGCTCGCGGGAACGCGCTACCTGCCCTTCCTCACGGGCCTGTTCCCGTCGTCGTACGGACGCAGGTTCTGTGCGTTCCAGTTCTGTGTCTTCTGCCATCTCCTGTCCTTGGATGTATGAACAGAATTATCAGATCGAGATCCACTGGCCGATCAGTCGAACAGGTCCGGTTTTGCAGTGCAATTCGCCGTTGCTGCGGGCTGGCTCAAGTCCGGCGGAGTCGGAGCCGACTCCTGGTGGTACCAGTCGCGCGTGCTTTGCGCGGCATGAGCTGTGCGCTGTATCCGTGCCAGTGTCTCCGACTGCGACAAGTTCAGGAACTGCTGGATCGCGGCGTAGTCGTCAGGCAGTGCTGCATTTTCCCAACTGTCCGCGGAATGCCGTGCCAGTCTTATTGCCAGTGCCACATTGATGGTTCGTGGATGCTGACTGCGGGAATCATCAATCAGGTCCTGCAGCATGGGTGCCAGAGTCCATTGCTTGATCAACTTGACCTGAATGTCGGAGAAGTTGAAGCCAAACACGGTAGCCTGCGCGACTTTGCTTCGCAGCGACGCTTGCGCTTGCTGGAGGGCGGCAATGCGCAGCGACGCTTCGGGGGCAAAGCACCAGAGCAGCATTTCAGTCAGATCGTGCATCAGAGCTGCGATTGCAACCTCGTCCGCCCGGGCGTCTTGACGCAGATCGGCCCAGTCGCGTGCGTAAAGCGCTGCATGATGCGCACGGAACACGACTCGCATCAGCCCGTCGAAAGCGGCAGGATGGCTCGCCAGCGTCGACTCGACCACGGGCAAGTCGGTGAAGTGAGAGAAAAACGGTGTGATACCAAGCATCATCAAGGCGTGCTGGACGGTCGTGATATCGGTCTGTTGCACGGGTCTGCGGCGGGATTGCAAGTGGCGCAATACGCGCAGCGTAAACATTGGATCGTGCAGAAGTACCGGCGCGATGTCGCGGGGCGTAACTTTGTCCTCGTTTTCGCGCAAGCGCGCCAGTTCCAGGGTCGTGCGCCGCAACACCGGAATCTCGACTGCATCCAGGTAGCGAACCCAGTCGGATTCATTGCGCTTTGGTTCGCTGTTCATCATTGCGCGCTCACATGCGCCAGAGCAGCAGTTTTGATTCACACTGCCGGCCGACGTCAACTATCGACGCGGGGGGCACACCGGGGATCTCGAACCGGTTGCTGATCAACAAACTGCCTGGGCGCATTTCGCGCCTGGCCTTGCGCCACACATCGCCCATCGCAGCGGGTGACAGGTAGGCATAGACAACGTCATACCGGCTCAGATCCAGGTCGCTGAAATCGCCCCAGCTGATACTGCAGGATCGCTTTCCCAACGCTGAGCGAAGTCGACTCAAAAGAAACGGCAGCGGTGCTGACTCAATGCCGTGGAACGAGCCCAGCGGGCACGCGCGGACCAGTCGCGCAAGAACACTGCCGAGACCGCATCCCATATCAAGAAATGAAAAGCTTCTGTCACGTGGCAACAGGTCCGCGATAGCCTGTGTGGCGGCACGGCTGGAGAGAAATAGCGGAACGCGGGTTTGCGACACGCTCCAGTAGAGTGAGGCGAGGAGGCAGAAGGCGCCCAGCCAGTAGAGCGGCGACAGACCAAATGCCATCGCCCACAGGAGTGCCGGAACAAACAAGGCATGAATAGGGAGCCACCACGGATCCATGCCCACCGCGCGCCCCAAGGCTGCAGCAATGATTCCCTGCAACAGCGCCAACCGCATGCCAGTGCTGCCAGTCAGGTCCAGCGCTGGAAACAAGACTCCCAAAAGCAAAGTCAGCAGGACCGCTCCGATTTGTACCAGTGCTGCTTGCCAAAGCGGTACCCGCGCCGACCATTCACTCGCGGTCGCGGCATGGGAGCGACCTGTGAATTCAGTGTGTGGCCGCTGCAGCATGGGTGGCCTCGGCCGGTTTGTCGGGTTTCGATTCTGGCACTACGGCACCACCTTCTTTGCTGACTTCGCCCTCGGTTTTCTTGTTCATGACAACGATGCTGATGCGGCGATTCATCGGATTGGCGGGATTCGCACTATCGAACAGGATCGCAGAAGACAGTCCCACAACCCGCAGAACGCGCGATTCATCCAGGCCGCCAGCGCTCAGTTCGCGTCGCGCTGCGTTGGCGCGGTCAGCCGAGAGTTCCCAATTGCTGTAGCCCTTGGATCCACCGGCGTAGGGCTGGGCATCGGTGTGACCGGAGATACCAATGCGATTGGGTACGTCGTTCAGTGCCGTACCGATCTGGCGCAGGATGTCACGGCTGTAAGGTTGCATCTGCGCGCTGCCACTGGCGAACATCGGCCGGCTGTATTCGTCGGCAATCTGAATGCGCAAGCCCTCGGTCGTGATGTCCAGCAGGATCTGGTTGCGAAATGGTTTCAGTGCTGCATTGCCTTCGATCGCCTGCTCGATGCGTCCTTTGAGTTCCTGCAGCTTGAGCGTTTCCTTGCGCGCGATTTCCGCCTCGGCGGCTTTCAGGTTGATGGTCTTCTTCTCTTCCTGGATGTCACCCTTCTTCATCTGTCCC
>CAIYGK010000247.1 GCA_903925725.1 uncultured beta proteobacterium
CTCAAGGCTTTGCCGCAACTGGTCGATGTGGCCAGCGACCTGCAGAACCAGGGGCTGCAAGCCTATGTGCAGATCGACCGCGAGGCTGCCGCACAATTGGGCGTCACCGTCGCCGAAATTGACGCTGCGCTCTACAACGCTTTCGGGCAACGGCTCGTATCCACTATCTACACCCAGTCCAGCCAGTACCGCGTGGTGCTGGAAGCGGCCAACGAGTTCCGCCGTGGTCCGCGCGCGCTGGAGAGCCTCTACCTGCCGGGTATCACCTCGGTTGGCCCGAACGGCAGCGCTACAACGATACAGGTGCCGCTCTCATCGGTTGCCAAAGTGGTCGAAAGGCCGGCAGCGCTGGCCATCAACCACGTGGCGCAGTTTCCATCCGCCACCGTATCCTTCAATCTGGCACCGGGCGCCTCCTTGGGCAGTGCGGTGGACGCCATCAAGGCCGAAGAAGCCAGGCTGAATCTGCCAGCCAGCGTTGAAACCAGTTTTCAGGGGGCTGCCGAAGCCTTCCGTGCCTCGCTCACCAGCACCGTGCTGCTGATTCTGGCGGCCGTGGTCACCATGTACATCGTGCTCGGCGTGCTCTACGAGAGCTACATTCACCCGGTCACCATCCTGTCCACGCTGCCGTCGGCCGGCTTGGGTGCCCTGCTGGCCCTGCTGCTGGCACGCCAGGATCTGGGTGTGGTCGGCATCATCGGTATCGTGCTGCTGATAGGCATTGTCAAGAAGAACGCCATCATGATGATCGACTTCGCGCTCTACGCGGAGCGCGAGGAAGGCAAGGCGCCGCGTCAGGCCATCCATCAAGCTTGCCTGCTGCGCTTCCGGCCTATCCTGATGACCACCATGGCAGCCCTGCTGGGAGCCCTTCCGCTGATGCTGGGCACCGGTGCTGGTCACGAGTTGCGCCATCCACTGGGCGTGACCATGGTGGGCGGGCTGATCGTCAGCCAGTTGCTGACGCTGTTTACGACGCCCGTCATCTACCTCGGTTTTGCCAATCAGGCACAGCGCCTGCAAGCTTGGCGTGAGCGACGTGCGGCCGCGCGCTCGGCGGACAAAGGTCCGACATGAATATTTCGGCGCCGTTTATCGCCCGGCCCGTCGCCACCACGCTGATCACCCTCGGCGTGGCACTGTCAGGTGTGCTGGGCTTTCAACTGTTGCCGATTGCACCGCTGCCGCAAGTCGACATTCCGACCATTTCAGTCAGCGCCGGCCTGCCCGGCGCCAGTCCCGACACCATGGCTGCGACGATCGCGACGCCGCTGGAGCGCGCTCTGGGCAGCATTGCAGGCGTGACTGAAATCACGTCGCGCTCGTCGCTGGGATCGACCAACATCACCATGCAGTTCGACCTGAACCGCGACATCGACGGGGCTGCGCGCGACGTGCAGGCAGCGATCAATGCGGCACGCACGCTGCTGCCCACGGGGATGCCGAGCAACCCCACCTACCGCAAGGTCAACCCGGCGGCGGCGCCCATCATGATTCTGACGCTGACCTCAGCCACGCTGACGCGCGGCCAGATGTACGACGCCGCCTCGACCGTGCTGGCGCAGCGGCTGTCCCAAGTCGAGGGCGTTGGCCAGGTGACGATAGGCGGCGGCGCGTTGCCGGCGGTGCGAGTCGAGTTGAACCCCGACAAACTGGCCAGCATGGGTATTGCCCTGGACAGTGTGCGCCAGGCCATTACGGCCACAACGGCCAATCGGCCCAAAGGAGCGCTGGAGGAGGATGGGCGCTACTGGCAGATTGGCGCCAACGACCAGGCACGCAACGCAGCCGAATACGCACCCGTCATCCTCGGTTACCGCCAGGGCGCTGCGATACGGCTGCGCGATGTGGCCGACGTTGTCGATTCGGTACAGGACGTGCGCAATTACGGCATTGCCAACGGCAAGCCGGCGATCGGCCTGTTCCTGCTAAAGGAACCCGGAGCCAACATCATCGAGACCGTGCAACGGGTGCGCGAGATCCTGCCGCGCCTGCGCGCGTCCATCCCGCAGGCCATCGATCTGGAGATCATGAGCGACCGCACGCCCACCATACGGGCTTCGCTGCTGGCGGTGGAGAGCGCGCTGGGCGTGGCCATCGGGCTGGTGATTCTGGTTGTGCTGCTGTTCCTGCGTAACTGGCGCGCCGCGCTGCTGCCAGCCATTGCCGTGCCGGTCTCGCTGGCCGGCACACTCGGCGTAATGTACCTGTGCGGCTACAGCCTGGACAATCTTTCAGCCATGGCGCTGACCGTGGCCACCGGCTTTGTCGTGGACGACGCCATTGTGGTGCTGGAAAACATCACGCGCTACATCGAGCAGGGCCTGTCGCCGCGCGACGCGGCGCTCAAGGGCGCGCGCGAGATCGGTTTTACCGTATTGTCGATCAGCCTGTCGCTGGTGGCAGTGTTCATTCCGCTGCTCGCCATGGGCGGTGTGGTAGGCCGCTTGTTCCGGGAATTCTCCGTGGTGCTGGCAGTCGCTATCCTCGTGTCCATGGCGGTGTCGCTGACGACCACACCGATGATGGCCGCAGTGCTGCTGCGCCGGCGCCCGGTCCAGCGAGAACCAGGTCGCCTGGCGCGCTTTGCCACCGGAATCGTGCGTGGCATGACGCGCGGCTACCGGCGCTCGCTGGTCTGGACGCTGCGTCATCAGCCGCTGGCCATGCTCTCACTGCTTGGCGTGATCGTGCTCAATGTGTATCTCTACACCATCATTCCCAAGAGTTTTTTCCCGCAGCAGGACACCGGCGTGATCGTCGGCGGCGTGCAGGCCGACCAGGGCAGTTCTTTTCAGATGATGCAGCAGCGCGTGGACAAGTTCATGCAGATCGTGGCTACCGATCCGGCAGTGACCAATATCAGCGGCTCAACCGGCGGGGGGCAACGCAATTCAGCCAATTTCTACATCACGCTCAAACCGCTGGCCGAGCGCAAGGTGTCGGCCGATGCAGTGGTGGCGCGCCTGCGCGCCAAGCTCTCGCATGAGGCCGGTGCCAACCTCTATCTGGTACCGGTGCAGGACATCCGTATCGGAGGACGGCAATCCAATGCGCAATACCAGTACACGCTGCAGGCCGATGACCTTGAAGCCCTGCGCAGCTGGGAGCCGCGCGTGCGCAATGCGCTGTCGCAACTGCCCGAACTGGCCGACATCAGCACCGACCAGCAGGACACCGGTCTGCAAACCTCGCTGATCGTGGACCGCGAAGCCGCGGCACGCCTGGGTGTGAGCATGAACACCATCGATACCACGCTCAACGACGCCTTCGGCCAGCGTCAGGTCAGTGTCATCTACAACCCCTTGAACCAGTACCGCGTCGTGATGGAACTGGCGCCCGAATACCTGCAGGGACCGCAGAGCCTCAAAGGGCTTTACGTCAGCGGAACGGCCGGCGCGCAGGTTCCACTGGCTTCCTTCGCCCGGGTGGAAACCACCAACACGCCACTGGCGGTGAACCATCAGAGCGGCGCCCCCGCTTCGACCATCAGTTTCAACCTGCCGCCGGGTGTGTCGCTTTCGCAGGCCACGGTGGCGATCGACAATGCCATGGCTGAACTGGGCGTGCCGATCTCGGTGCGTGGCAGTTTTGCCGGCACCGCCAACGCGTTCCAGAAGGCGCTGTCGTCGCAGCCCTTGCTGATCGCTGCCGCCATCATCACCATCTACTTGGTGCTGGGCATTCTGTACGAGAGCCTGATCCACCCGGTGACCATCCTCTCGACCCTGCCCTCCGCGGGCGTCGGCGCACTGCTGGCGCTGATGCTGTTCAACAGTGATTTTTCGATCATCGCGCTGATCGGCGTGATCCTGCTGATTGGCATCGTGAAGAAGAACGCCATCATGATGATCGACTTTGCCATTGCACGCCAACGCATCGGGCAGACCAGTGCCGGTGCGGCCATCCTGCGCGCCGCCTGCCTGCGCCTGCGGCCCATCCTGATGACCACCTTTGCCGCCATCTTCGGCGCCGTGCCGCTGGCGCTGGGCAGCGGCGACGGGGCCGAGATGCGCCAGCCGCTCGGCATTGCCATCGTCGGGGGACTGATCTTGAGCCAGTTGCTGACGCTCTACACGACGCCGGTCGTGTTCGTTCTGATGGACCGGCTGCGCGGGTTTCGCCCGCTGCGGCGCAAGACCAGTCAGAAGCTTTTCACTCCAGCCTCCGTATCGTAGGATTTTCATGACCATTCCTCTGCACCGCCCTTTGCTGCCGCTTGCACTGTGCTTCCTGCTGGGGGCCTGTGCCATCACGCGTGTCGAGCCACCTGCGCCGGTACTTGCCGCGCCGCAGTTCAAGGAGTCCGGCCTGTGGCAAAAGGCCACCGCTGCCGGGCCAGACGCGGTGCCTGACGCGTGGTGGACGCTGTTCAAGGACCCGGTGCTGGATGATCTGCAGCAGCGTCTGGTCGTCGGCAACGAGAATTTGAAGTCGCTGGCAGCGGCTGTGGTCAGCGCGCGTGCTGTCCTCGCCGCGAGCCGCTCGGCCCTGCTACCCACGCTGTCGGCCGGCTTGTCAGCAACACGCAGCGGCAACTCCCTGACATCTGCGTCCACGGCAACCCAAAATCCTGGCAACAGCGTCGCTTTGACGGCCAGTGGCAGCTGGGACCTGGACCTGTGGGGTCGCCTGGCACAAAGCAGTGGCGCGGCCGAGTCCAGCCTTCAGGCGAGCGCCAATGACCTCGCTGCGGCACGCTTGTCGGCGCAGGCAGTGCTGGCACAGAGCTACTTTTCATTGCGCACCACTGAAGCGCAGCAAGGCCTGCTCGTTAGAAGCACGCGGGCCTACCAACGGGCACTGGAGCTGACTCAGGCGCGCTATGACGGCGGCATCGCCATGCGCACCGACGTGCTGCAAGCCCAGACGCAGCTCAGGAGCGCTCAGGCACAGCTCGCGGATGTGACAGCCCAGCGCGCGCAACTTGAACACGCCATCGCCGTGCTGCTCGGCTTGCAACCGTCGTCGCTCAGTATCGAAATCACAGGCAAGGTGGCTGACGCTCCCACGGTCCCGACCACACTGCCTTCGACCCTGCTGGAGCGCCGCCCCGATATTGCGGCCGCCCGCAGTCGCCTGTTGGCGGCCTATGGCCAGATTGGCGTGGCCGACGCGGCCTTCTTTCCCGCCCTCACCCTGACCGGCAACGCCCAGTTCGCACAATCGACTCTGGCGACCCTGCTGAACGAACCCAACTTCCTGTGGTCTGTCGGGTCGTCTCTGGCGCAATCGGTACTCGACGGCGGGCAACGCAAACTTGCCAGCGCGCAGGCCAGATCCGGCGCAGAGCAAGCCACATCGAATTACCGTCAAACGGTACTGACCGCGCTGCAGGAGGTGGAAGACAACCTGGTGCTGGCCGACCAGCTCCAGCGTGAGGCGCAACTGCAACAGGAAGCATCGCAGTTTGCACAGCGAAATCTGGAAATCACACTCGACCAGTACCGCAGCGGCACCGTCAACTACCTCAGCGTCGTGGCTGCACAGAATGCAGCCCTGAACAGCGAAAGCACCCTGCTTGGCGTGCGCAATCGTCAGCTGGCGGCTGTCAACCAGTTGCTGAAAAACATTGCAGGTCGATGGGAGAGCGTCAGCGCAAAGTAGTTCGTCACGTCCGAATGAGGCAAGGGTGACGGCCAAGCGGTCATGATCGAGTGATCGCGCTTTGGCGCTACGCGTGGAACGCCGATGGGGTCGATGTCAGGAAGCTGAGGCGCCGCACCACGTCCTGCGGATCAATGTCGTTGACGTTGCTGGATGTGGATGACATCGCCCGAACCAGGTTTGCGCCACGCAGTCTCCACGCCGGCTGGATCGTGTTGCCAAACAACGCTACCAAAGGGGTAAGGGTTGTGGCGGCTACATGCATCAGGCCGCCATCGCAACAGGCGACGGCGGTCGCTTTTGTGAGAAGTTTTTGCGCTTGGTGAATGCCCGTGTGGCCAGCATGATTTTCCAGATTGGCTGCGCCGCGAAACTGGTTTTCAAGGCGTTTGGCTGCCGCAACGCCGTTGGTACTGCCAATCAGCTTGAAGTTTCTATGTCCGCGCGCGATCAAGCCGTCGATCACGGCATCCCATTTCAGGTAAACGCGCCTGGCGTCCACACCACCGACACAAATGGCGATGAACGGGTCCGCACCAGACGCCGCAGGTGGTTCCAATGTCGCAGCGCTGGCCGTCATTTTCTGGCTGGCGTGATACTCAAAATCTTGTCTTGTCAAATGGGTTCCAAGCAGGTCGCACAGACGTTGCGTGGC
>CAIYGK010000248.1 GCA_903925725.1 uncultured beta proteobacterium
ATTGCGTGCGGATTTCCTCGCGGATGATCAGGACCGGGAAAGTACGGCTCTCTTCCTTGCGGTAGATCGACAGCAGCACCTTGGTGTTGGGTTCGCCGCGCATCCGTTTCACACCTTCGCTCAGTGGCAGTCCCTTGACCGGCGTGTCGTCGATCTTGATGATCAGGTCGTTCGGCTTGATTCCGGCCCGAAAGGCCGGCGAGCCTTCAATCGGTGAAACTACCTTGATGACGCCGTCTTCCTGCGCGATTTCTATGCCGACCCCGACAAACTTGCCCGTGGTGCCCTCGTTGAATTCCTTCAGCGCCTTCTTGTCAAGGTACTGCGAATGGGGGTCCAGACTGGAGACCATGCCGACGATGGCGTCGGTGATCAGCTTCTTGTCGTCTACGGGCTCCACATAGTTGCTCTTGACCATGCCGAAGACGGCTGCCAGTTGCTGCAGTTCCTCCAGCGGCAATGGCGCCAGTGCGGCACGCGCCACGGTCTGCAGCGAAACAGTAGTGAGCGCTCCGGTCAGTACGCCTAGCGAGATCCAGCCTGCAATTTTCAATTTTTGACCCATATAAATCTTTAATCTGTTCCCAGCATACACGTTTGGAGCGTTTTAGGCACAGGTCGTTCCCGGTTTACTCAAGCTTTACCCTGTGCTGCCACCGCCGCCGCGGCTCTGGCGGCAGCCTCGGCGTCGCCCAGGTAATAGTGCCGCATCGGTTGTAGCTGTTCGTCGAGCTCATAGACCAGCGGTATGCCATTCGGAATATTCAGGCCCACGATGTCGCTGTCGGAGATCTTGTCCAGGTACTTGACCAGAGCCCGGATCGAGTTGCCGTGGGCTGCCACCACCACACGTTTGCCAGCCTTGATGGCCGGCGCCAGTGCTTCGGTCCAGAACGGCATGACCCGCGCTACCGTGTCCTTCAGGCACTCCGTCAGTGGTATCTCCTCAGGCTTGAGTCTGCTGTAGCGAATATCGGCGCGCTCACAGCGTGGGTCGGTCGGCTCCAGAGCCGGCGGCGGCGTGTCGTAGCTGCGCCGCCAGATGAGCACCTGGGCGTCACCATACTGCTTGGCCATGTCTGCCTTGTTGAGCCCCTGCAAGGCGCCATAGTGGCGTTCGTTCAGACGCCAGTTGTTCACAACTGGCAGCCAGGTACGGTCCATGGCGTCCAGAACGTGCCACAAGGTACGCGTGGCGCGCTTGAGCACGCTGGTGTAGGCGACATCAAATTCAAAGCCTTCAGCCTTGAGCAGGCGACCGGCCTGGTCGGCCTGCGCTATGCCGGTAGCAGTCAGATCGACGTCGGTCCATCCGGTAAAGCGGTTGTCAAGGTTCCAGGTCGATTCGCCATGGCGGATGAGGACGAGTTTGTACATGATGGTCAATAAGGGCTAATTCGGGGAATATGGGGGGCAGTCGGCGCTGCGCAGGGCTTCATTCTAAAATGCTGCAGCGTTAATGCGAAAACAAGTGGAATTTAGAAGGAAACAATGAAATTTATTCTTGACAACTGGATGTTGCTGGCAGTGGCGCTGGCATCAGCCAGCATGCTGTTTTGGCCCGTGCTAAAAGGAGCCAGTGGCGGATCATTGACAGCGCAAGGTGCGGTGCAACTCATCAACCGGGAGAAGGCGGTGGTGATCGATGTCTGCGAGGCGAACGAATTTGCCGCAGGTCATGTCGGTGGTGCCAGAAACATTCCACTTAATCAGCTGGAAGAAAAATTGACGGCCGCGGTGAAGAACAAGGCATTGCCGGTGATTCTGGTATGCCAGTCTGGTGCTCGTTCGAATCGTGCAGTCGCCATTGCCAAGAAGCTCGGCTATGAGAACGCACAGTCGCTCGCCGGTGGTTTGAGTGCCTGGCGCACGGCCAATCTGCCGGTGGAGAAAAACTAATAACCTTGCGGGACAGATCTTTAGCTCTGTCCTCAACAAATATGCAACCAGTCAAAATTTACACCACGGCCGTCTGTCCCTATTGCGTGCAGGCCAAGCAGATCCTCAAAGCCAGAGGCGTCGAACAACTCGAAGAAATCCGGGTTGACACTGACCCTGCTCAGCGCATGAAAATGATGGAACTCACGGGTCGGCGCACCGTGCCGCAGATATTTATCGGCCAGACCCATGTGGGTGGCTGCGATGACTTGATGGCTTTGGACGCGCGCGCGGGCCTGCTGCCGCTGCTCAATGCAGCCTGAGATAATCTGTCTCGTTTTCCGTTTCCGCTCGGAATTTTCCGCAGCGTTTTTTTGACCAGAAAGAAATCCCATGTCCGAACAACAAGGCCCCATCTTCCAGATTCAACGCGTTTACCTGAAGGGTGCTTCGCTAGAGCAGCCCAACTCACCAGCCATTCTGCTCGAACAGGAGGCCCCCAGTGTCGATATCCAGTTGGGCGTCAATGCCGGGCCCGTGGCGGAAGGCATCTTTGAGGTGACGATCACCGCCACGGTGCAGACCAAGATCAAGGAAAAGACGGTCTTTCTGGCCGAGCTGACGCAGGCCGGAATTTTTGAAATCCGCAATCTGCCACAAGAGCAAATGGGTCAGGTCATGGGCATCGCCTGTCCGCAGATTGTTTACCCCTATCTGCGCGGCAACGTCGCCGACCTGATCCAGCGGGGCGGTTTCCCGCCAGTGCACCTGGCAGAAATCAATTTCCAGGCCATGTACGAGCAACAGCAGCAACAGGCCGCAGCCGCAGAGGCTGCGCCAGCTGCCGTGACACAGTAAGTTCCTGTTCTCCAGCTCCGGCTCGCGGACCTCACTGACGATGAAAATTGTTGTGCTTGGGGCCGGTGCCTGGGGTACGGCGCTTGCCGTCAACGTTGCCAGCCATCATGGCGCGGCGCACGGCGTGAGCTTGTGGGCGCGCAAACCAGAGCAGTCCCAGGCTTTGCAAGAGCAGCGCGAAAACGCGCGCTATCTGCCGGGTATCTCTTTGCCGTCGGGTGTGAATGTGAGTCCCGGCGGTGCAGACGAAATGCAGGCGCTGGTTCTGACTGCGGATCTGGTAGTTATTGCCACGCCGATGGCGGGACTGCGTAACTTGCTGAGCGAACTGCGGACCTGCACCGTGCCTGTGATCTGGCTCTGCAAGGGCTTTGAGGCAGCAAGTGCGGCGTCCCCGGGTTTGTTGGCACATGAGGTTCAGGCGCAGGTGACGCCCGGCTTGCTGGGTGGCGTGCTCAGCGGCCCGAGTTTTGCGCTGGAAGTGGCACGCGCGCAGCCGACGGCCCTGGTGGCCGCGAGTTCATCGGCCCATGTACGCGACCTGATGGTGCGCGCCTTTCACGGCCAGTCCTTGCGCGTTTATGCCAATGACGACATCGTTGGCGTCGAAGTGGGTGGCGCGGTCAAGAATGTGCTGGCTATTGCCACCGGCTTGTGTGACGGTTTGAGCCTGGGCCTCAACGCCCGGGCCGCCTTGATCACGCGCGGCTTGGCCGAGATGACCCGGCTGGGTGTCGCGCTGGGTGCGCGCGCTGACACCTTTATGGGCTTGGGCGGGCTGGGCGACCTCGTGCTGACAGCCACTGGTGATTTGTCGCGTAACCGGCAGGTTGGCTTGGCGCTTGCGCGCGGTCAGACGCTGCAGCAGGCGCTGGCGGAACTGGGCCATGTGGCGGAAGGCGTGCACTGCGCCAGGACCGTGCTGTTACGGGCTACTGGCGTCGGTGTCGAGATGCCAATTACCCAGGCTGTGGTGAACTTGCTGGACGGGAATACCCAACCGTCCCAGGCGGTAGCCCTTTTGATGGGGCGTCAGGCAGCGGGCGAATAGGCGAGCCGCACGTAAATCGGGGCAAATGCCTCAGCCTGTGTAATTTCGATCAGCGTTTCCTTGGCCAATTCGAGCAGAGCGATGAAGGTCACGACCAGCACGGGTGCGCCCTTCGCCGGGTCGAACAACTCCTCAAATTCAACGAAGCGTCGGCCCTGCAGCTTTTTCAGCACCATGCTCATGTGTTCACGCACTGACAATTCGGCGCGCGTGATCTTGTGGCGCTGTACCAGCCTGGCACGTTGCAGCAGTGCCGCCCAGGCTTCCTTCAGATCGACGACGTCGACGTCCGGAAAACGCGGCTGCAGAGACTGTTCAATGTAGACCTGAGCCTTCAGAAAATCGCGACCAAACTGCGGCAAGGCGTTGAGCTTGGCGGCGGCCAGCTTGATGCGTTCGTACTCGAGCAAGCGGCGCACCAGTTCAGCTCGCGGATCCTCTGCTTCCTGCCCCGGCGCCACTCTCTTTGGTGGGAGCAGCATGCGCGACTTGATCTCAATCAGCATTGCCGCCATCAGGAGGTACTCGGCCGCGAGCTCCAGATTGCGACCACGGATTTCCTCCACATAGACCAGATACTGGCGCGTCAGGCCAGCCATCGGAATGTCGAGAATGTTGAAGTTCTGCTTGCGGATCAGGTAAAGCAGCAGATCCAGTGGACCTTCAAACGCTTCCAGGAAGACTTCCAGCGCATCCGGCGGGATGTACAGATCGTGCGGCATGGAAAACAGCGGCTCGCCGTACAGCCGGGCCACGGCGACGTGGTCCACCACCTCCGGCATGCCTGCCAGCTCTGGCGCTACTTCAAGATCAAGCCCGTCCTGGGCGAGGGGTGCCAAGGCCCTATTTGGCAGCGGTCTGGTAAACGTAAGGCTGCTGCACTACGCGGGCGGCCCGAAAGTCGTTCAAGGCATCGCGGTCTTGCGTCTTGTTCCACAGCAAGGCGCGACCCTGAACCTGACCATTCGCCATCTGCGGATTCTTCGCTTTGAGTTCGTTGAGGAACTGCGTGGTTTCAGACAGGTATTTCGGGCGATAGAAGATATTCATGAAATGGGACCTCTTTCGTCTATTTTAGCGGCCAGTTTCACCGCCGCGCAGACGCCGGCGGCCAAGTCAGGGTAGAACCGTTCGGCTCCGACCTGATCGACGAAACCGCTGCGCTTTGCAATATCCTGCGGCTGATGGCTTAGCCCGCAGATCAGCAGACTCACGCCGCTATGGCGGCAACTGCGCGCCAGGTCGTTCAGGGTGTCTGCGCCGGAGGAGTCGACGTAGAGAAGGTTCTTCAGATCCAGCAGCAGCACCTTGGTCGGCAAATTGTCCTGCAGGTTTTCAATCAGCTTGACGGCGCCAAAGAAAAGCGCACCATAGAGCCGGTAGCTTGCCAACGTTCGCTCAGTCCCGCTGACACCTGCCAGTTCAGGGAAGTCGGCCACCGCCACCTCTTCACAGCGCGACAGACTGGAGATGCGGTAAATGAAGGTCAGGCACGCTGCCACGAGTCCGACTTCCACTGCCACGGTCAAATCAAAAACCACGGTCAGGAAGAAGACCACCAGCAGGGTCACACGGTAGGGCATACGGTACTGGCGCAGGTGGACAAATTCGCGCCACTCGCCCATGTTCCATGCAACAAACATCAGAATGGCCGACAGGCAAGCGAGCGGCACATCCTTGGCCAGCGGTGCGGCAATCAATATCACCAGCAGCAGGGTGATGGCATGCACCATGCCGGCAATCGGAGAGGTCGCCCCGTTCTTGATGTTGGTCACAGTACGGGCAATGGTTCCCGTGGCTGGCATGCCGCCAAAAAACGGGCAGATGAAGTTGGCGATGCCTTGCGCCATCAGTTCCTGGTTCGGAGTGTGTCGGTCGTCGATCATGCCGTCGGCCACGCGGGCGCACAACAGGGATTCAATCGATCCAAGCAAGGCCAGGGTCGTCGTCGGAATCACCAGAAATTTCGCTGTTTCCCAAGTGAAGTCAGGCAAATGGAAGGAGGGCAGAGAGCCCGGGATGCCGCCAAAGCGACTGCCGATGGTGTCCACCGACAAGCCAAGCACGGACACCGTGACCGTAGCCAGCACCAGCGCCACAATCGAGCCCGGAATGGGAGTTAGTTTGCCCGTGAACTGCGCGCTGCCGATCTTGGGCATGAAAAACTGCCAAAGGATGATCACGGCCAGTGACGCAATTGCCAGCAGAAAGGATTGCGTGTTGAGACTGTCCAGGTTCTTGCCTATAGTCGACAGGATGCCAAAGAAGTCGGCCGGCATCACTTTGACCTGCAAGCCCAGAAAGTCCTTGATCTGGGACAGTCCGATGAGTACCGCAATGCCGTTGGTAAAACCGATCACTACCGAGACCGGAATAAAGCGAATGAGGGTCCCGAGTTTCAGCAAACCCATGAGAAAAAGGAGCACGCCCGACATGGCCGTTGCGATGATCAGGTTGCCAAGGCCGTAGCGTTGCACGATGCCGTAGACGATGACGATGAAGGCCCCGGCCGGGCCGCCAACCTGGACCCTGCTGCCGCCCAGGGCGGACACCAGAAAACCAGCGATGATGGCCGTAAAGATGCCGGCTTCGGGTTTGAGCCCGCTCGCAATGGCAAACGCCATGGCGAGCGGCAACGCGACCACACCGACCGTGAGGCCGGCCCCCACATCTCCTATCAGGCGTGCCCGGTTATAGCCTTGCAGTGCGTCCAGCAGCCTTGGGTGAAAGTCAATCTTTAACATCATTTCACCCTCATCCCGGGCTGCGCTCCGGCAAGTGGCTCCAGCACATAAATGCCAGGGTTCGATTTTTCATCGGCGTGGCTGGCGGCGAGAACCATGCCTTCGCTGACGCCAAATTTCATCTTGCGCGGTGCGAGGTTGGCTACCAGCACTGTGAGCTTGCCGATCAACTGCTCGGGCTGGTAGGCGCTGGCAATGCCGCTGAAAACGTTGCGTGTCTTTTCCTCACCCGCATCCAGTGTCAGACGCAGCAATTTGCTGGAACCTTCCACTGCTTCACAGTTCACAATTCGGGCGATACGCAGGTCAAGCTTGCTGAAATCCTCGATCCCAATGGTCGGACTGATGGCCTCGCCACCGGGCAACAGTTGTTCGGGTTCGGCAGCGGCGGGCGCTTCAAACAGGGCTTCGAGTTGCTTCACGTCCACACGCTGCATCAGGTGCTGGTAGCTGCCAATGGTGTGGTCAGCACCCAGTGTCTGGCTGGGTTTGCCAAAGGCCAGGGGCGCTATATTCAGAAAAGTCTCCACCTGCGACGCCAGTGCCGGCAGCACCGGCTTCAGGTACGCGGTAAGCACAGCGAAGGCCTCGATGCAGACCGTGCAGACATCGTGCAGACGAGCCTCCATGCCCGCCTGCTTGGCCAGTTCCCAGGGCTTGTTGGCGTCCACATAGGCATTCACACGGTCCGCCAGCAGCATGGTCTCCCTCAGCGCCTTGGCATACTCCCGGTCTTCGTAAAGTTCCTCGATCCCTGATTGCCCGTCCCGCAGAACGCTCAGCAGGGTCGCGCCATCGTCCGAGACCACTCCAAGTTTGCCGTCGAAGCGCTTGGCGATGAAGCCGGCAGCTCGGCTTGCAATGTTGATGTACTTGCCCACCAGATCGCTGTTGACGCGGGCCATGAAATCTTCCGGGTTGAACTCCACGTCTTCATTGCGCGCGTTGAGCTTGGCCGCCAGGTAATAGCGCAGCCACTCGGGGTTCATCCCGAGGCTCAGGTACTTGAGCGGGTCCAGGCCGGTGCCGCGGCTCTTGCTCATCTTCTCGGCGTTGACCGTCAGGAACCCATGCACAAAGACCGCGTCAGGCACCTTGCGGCCGCTGAAATGCAGCAGCGCCGGCCAGAACAAGGTGTGAAAGGTAATGATGTCTTTGCCGATGAAGTGGTACTGCTCGGTGGCCGGATCGGCCATGAAAGCGTCGTAGTCCACGCCGATCTTGCCAAGATAGTTCTTTAACGAGGCCAGATAGCCGATCGGTGCATCGAGCCAGACATAAAAGTATTTGCCGGGCGCGTCCGGGATTTCGATGCCAAAGTAGGGCGCGTCGCGACTGATGTCCCAGTCTCCGAGGTCGCGTTTGCCGGTCTCATCGGGCAGCAGCCATTCCTTGATCTTGTTATAGACCTCGCTTTGCAGATGCGTCTGGCCGCGCGGGTTGTTGCCCTGCGTCCATGTCTCCAGATAGTCGGCGCAGCGCGGATCCGAGAGCTTGAAGAAGTAGTGCTCCGAGTCGCGCAGTACCGGCGTGGCGCCGGACAGCGCTGAATACGGATTCTTCAGATCGGTCGGGCTGTAGACGGCACCGCATTCCTCGCAGTTGTCTCCATACTGGTCCTTGGCACCGCACTTCGGGCATTCGCCCTTGATGAAGCGATCCGGCAAAAACATGTTCTTTTCGGCGTCGAAGAACTGTGCGATGACGCGCGTTGAAATCAGGCCCTCGGCTTTCAGGTCGCGGTAGATCGCCTGCGCCAATTCATGGTTTTCCGCACCGTCGGTGGAATGCCAGTTGTCAAAGCTGATGTGAAAACCGTCCAGATAGGGCTTGCGACCCGACGCAATATCGGCCACAAACTGCTGGGGCGTCTTGCCGGCTTTCTCAGCCGCAATCATGATCGGTGCTCCATGGCAATCGTCGGCGCAGACAAAGTGCACCGCGTTGCCCATCATCCGCTGGTAACGCACCCAGATGTCGGCCTGGATGTATTCCATGATGTGACCGATGTGGAAGTTGCCGTTGGCATAGGGCAGGGCGGTCGTGACAAAGAGTTGGCGTAGCATGGAGTCGTCGGCTTTCGAGAGGGAACCGTGATTTTAGTCGCCGCACCGTGATGCTACCCAGTCTTGCAGCCGCGGTGGGCCGATGGCGACGCAGTGGATGACTCCGCGAATGTCCTCCGGCCCGCGGCCTCCCCCTCTATTTCGCTGCGCCACCCACTGCATCGCCCTCGGCAACGAACTAAGTAGCCCGTACCGGTCGCGCACCGCCCTTGTTTGAAAGATCTGACTGGTGGGGCACTCAGCGCAGCGACATAAAGAAGGAGCCCAAAGGGCGGGTGACAGTCGCGAAGCTGAGTGCCCCAGCAGCCTGATCCACCCGACGATCCGGTCAAGCAGTGCTGACCTCTTCGGCCGTCAGGACCGGCCCATGGCCGCTGAACCGGTCCAGTGCCAGATAGATCACCGGAGTGATGAATAGCGTGATGGCTTGCGAAAATACCAGGCCACCGACCACGGCCAGACCCAGCGGCTGGCGTAGTTCAGCGCCGGCGCCGATACCGATAGCGATCGGCACAGCGCCCATCAGGGCCGCAAGGGTGGTCATCATGATGGGCCGAAAGCGCAGGATGCAGGCTTCGCGGATGGCCATCGCGGGCGTCATGCCCTGGTGCCGTTGCGCATCAAGCGCAAAATCGATCATCATGATGGCGTTCTTTTTCACGATGCCGATCAAAAGCACGATGCCGATGGTGGCGATCAGCGTCAGATCCTGGCCAAAGGCCATCAAGGTTGCGAGGGCTCCGACGGCCGCCGATGGCAGACCCGCCAGAATGGTGATCGGATGGATGTAGCTCTCATAAAGCACGCCCAGCAGCACATAGATCACCAGCAAGGCGGCGATGATCAGTATCGCCTGGCTGCCCTGCGAACTCTTGAAGACCGCTGCGTCACCGCCATAGCTGGCAATGATGGAGGCCGGCATCTGAATCGCTTCGCGCAATGAATCGATCTTGGCGGTGGCATCGCCCAAGGCTGCACTGGGTGCCAGATTGAACGAGACCGTGACCGCCTGCAGTTGTCCCGCGTGGTTGATGGCTGTAGGGCCGACGGTGCGCTCTACCGTCGTGAAGCTCGACAAGGGAACCAGAACGCCGGTGGAGGAGCGCACATAGATGCCACCCAGCGCCTGCTCGTCCTCTTTGGCATCCGGCGCCACTTCCATGATCACCTGATAACTGTCGGTCGGCAGGAAGATGGTGGAGACCTGGCGCTCACCAAAGGCGCTGAAGAGTGCGGTGCGAATCGCATCTATCGAGACACCCAGCGAGTTGGCGCGATCACGGTCAATCTTGAGTTGGGCCTGCAGGCCGCTGAGTTGCACGTCGCTGGTGACATCGCGAAACATCTCGTTGCCACGCAGTTTCTCCTGCAGCTTGGTGGCCCAGCCACTCAACTCGTCAGCGCGAACACTTTGCAGAATGTACTGGTAGCGCGCCTTGCTCTGGCGGCCTCCGAGTTGCAGGTTTTGAATCGGCCGCATGAAGACGGCGATGCCGGCCACGTTGCGCAGTTTGCGACGCAAACCTTCCACGACAGTCTTCATCGCCTGGCGCTCGCTGGCCGGTTTGAGGGCGATAAACATGCGTCCTGAATTCTGGGAGCCGCTGCCGCCATTGAACGAACTGACAGCCGCGACGTTGGCGTCAGCGCGGATGATGCCGGCCACGCGTTCCTGCAGTCGCACCATTTCCGGGAAGGAGGTATCTTCAGCAGCTTCGGTCGAGACCTGGATCTGGCCAATGTCTTCTTCCGGAAAAAAGCCCTTGGGGATGATGATCATCAGCCAGGCAGTTGCGGCGAAAGTGGCAAATGCCACCAGCAGAACTGTCTTGCGGTGGCGCAGTGCAATGTCGAGCAATCGCGTATAAAACGCCAGCAGAATATCAAAGCCGCGCTCAAAGGAGTGCACCAGCGCACCCGGTGGCTTTTTGTGTGCTTCGTCGGTCAGGAAGCGGCTTGCCAGCATTGGCACCAGGGTCAGTGACACAAAGGCAGAGACCACAATGGCCAGCGCGACCACCACAGCAAATTCGTGGAACAAGAGTCCTATGACACCGGGCATAAAGAAGATCGGAATAAAAACGGCGATCAGTGAAGTGGAAATGGCAATGATGGTGAAACCCACTTCCCGCGCACCGCGCATCGCCGCCGAAAAGGGCGGAACACCGTTCTCGACGTGACGGATGATGTTTTCCAGAACGACGATGGCGTCGTCCACCACCAGCCC
>CAIYGK010000249.1 GCA_903925725.1 uncultured beta proteobacterium
CATCGTTGGCACAGTCAAAGTCACCTGCTGAGTCGCAGCGAATGCGGCGCCGGCGCCCATCAGAAGCGCCACGCCAGCAACCGTTATGAGCTTGTTCATGGAGCGATTCCTTTCAATAGAACAAAGGCGCCGCAAGCGGCACCAGCATGGGAATCAGGGTGAGCATCGCGACCAGCCAGAACCAGCGGCGCGCTGTCGCATTGATGTTGCGGCATGACTCGTCACCTGCGTTGCACGCGCGCTCGGCCTGCGGTGCTGACCGAAAGAGACGCCACGCAGCCAAGCCGAGTGAAACACAGGCCAGCGCCATCAGCCCGGTCGAGTAAGGCTGGAGCCCGCGCATCTGACTGATCCATGCACCAGAAATACCAAGGAGCGCCAATAGCAGTGGCAGAACGCAACAAGCCGAAGCCAGCAACGCGGCGAACCCAGCCAGCGCAAGCACCGGTGCGCTGCTCCCACGTGCTGTGGGATCCTGCGACTTGAATTGGGCGGCTGCAGACATCCCGGTGTGCCCTCAGGAGAGAATCTCGCGTGCCGTGATCTGGTACGTGAAGGAGTCTGGGTCGTACGGGTCGCGCGTTCCGGCGCTGGTCTGGGCCTGCGGGTACATGAAGAATCCGAGCTTGCCTTGCTTCGCTCCCGGCAGGCTGACGTCGCTGGCGCTGTTGTAAGCCATCCAGTTGCCCTCCCAACTTCCGAACAGGGCTTTGCGAACCGGAGCGACGACAGGATGACCGGCGTCCTTGATCCACTCGGCTGTCTCCTGGCGCATGACCTTGGTAACGTCCGCAGGATCCATGGCCACCCAGCCGTGGGCCTTCAGGTAGACCTCGGCGCGGCAGTGCTGGGCTCCCTTCAAGCTGGCAGGGTTGCCGCCAAGCTCACGATAGCCGAAAGCGCTGGGTACCAGGCGGATGCCATAGATGTCACGGGCTGGCACGCCCGCAGCGCGGCACAGGCCGACGAACAGGGCGTTGATGTCGGCGCACTTGCCGCTCAGGTTCTGGGTTTCAAGCATGGTCTTGATGTCCCCAACGCCGCAGCCGCGCACCTTGGGCTCACGGTAGGTGCTAACCACGACCCAGTCGTAGATGCGTTGCACCTTCTCCCGATCATCACGGGCACCAGCGACGATCTGGGCAGCGACCTTGCGGACAATACCATCGGTTGTGATGAGCTCACTTGGCGCTGTCCAACGCCGCAAATCGGCCGGGTCCGCGGCTGGCGCCGCAGCGCGCTCCTTCCAGTCGACGGCGCGGTTCTGCGTCTGCACGCGATTAGTGAGCACAACGGTGGGTAGCGGCGTTGCTGCATCGAAGCGTGCGACGAGCACCCGGGCTCCGGTGTCGCCATCGGCAGCGAGGCGCACGTCGCTGCTGTTGCCTGACCAGCTACTGTCCAGCGTGCGTTGCCAAGGGGTGTCGAGCGATGGCACGGGCAGCCACAGGATCACTTCGCCCTTGGCATCGCGCAACTGCACCGTGGTCGTGACCTCGAAGGTGCGCCAGCCTTGCGGCTTGGGATCGAACCGGCGTGCAGCTTCCTGCGCGCGTACCGAGGGCAAACCTGCCAGCATGAGGGAGGCCGAAGTGGCTTTGACGAGGTCGCGACGCGACATGAGGTTTTGCATAAAGGTTCCAGAAAAATAAGGCCGCACGCGGTACACAGAAGCGCCATCCAGCACCGAAAAAGTACTGGCATTGGCCGGTTACGATGAGTTTAGCGGATGCGCCTCGCGTCTGCACGGCCAGGCGAACAGCTTCCAGCTTCGCCCGCCAGATGCGATACTCCTGACCAACTACTTGACCAAGCTCGAAAATCACCATGCAAAACACTCAAAAGTTCTACATCGACGGCCAATGGGTCGAGCCTCACAGCAAGCAAACCCTGGCCGTTCTGAACCCGGCTACCGAAGCTGTCATCACCCACATCGCCATCGGCGACGAGGTCGATGCGGATCACGCCGTTAATGCCGCGCGCCGCGCCTTTGCCACTTTCTCTCAAACCAGCATCGAAGAGCGCGCTGCGCTGCTGGAGCGAATCATCGCCGTCTACAAAAAGCGCATGCCCGACATCGCCAGCATCGTGTCACAGGAAATGGGCGCACCCATCACGCTGGCCACAGCGGCCCAAGCACCGTCGGGTCTGGGTCATTTGATTCAGGCGCTGAAGGCGCTCAAGTCCTTTGAGTGGGAGAAAGACTTAGGGCGCAGCCACATCGTGCACGAAGCCATTGGCGTCTGTGCCCTGATCACGCCCTGGAACTGGCCGCTCAACCAGATCGCCGCCAAGGTCGGTCCGGCACTGGCCGCCGGTTGCACCATGGTGCTCAAGCCGAGTGAAGTGGCGCCGCTCAATGCGTTGTTGTTCGCCGAGGTTCTGCACGAAGCCGGTGTACCCCCCGGCGTCTTCAATCTGGTCAACGGCGACGGTCCGGGCGTGGGCACCGCTCTCTCAACGCACCCGGAAGTCGATATGGTTTCCATCACCGGCTCCACCCGCGCCGGCGTGCTGGTGGCCCAAAACGCCGCTCCCACCGTGAAGCGCGTCAGTCAGGAGCTCGGCGGCAAATCCGCCAACATCGTGCTCGATGACGCCGATTTCCCGAAGGCAATTTCTGCTGGCATCTTCTCCTGCACTTCCAACAGCGGGCAGTCCTGCAACGCACCCACGCGCATGCTGGTGCCCCTGGCACGCATGGATGAGGCTGCGGCGATTGCGCGCACCACGGCCCAGAAAGTCACAGTCGGCGACCCGACGCAGGCCGACACCAAGGCCGGCCCCGTGGTATCAAAACTGCAGTGGGACAAGATCCAGGCGCTGATCCAGAAGGGCATCGACGAAGGTGCCAGACTCGAATGCGGTGGTCCGGGCCTGCCCGAGGGTCTGAGCGCGGGCTACTTTGTCAAGCCAACCGTCTTCTCGCACGTCACGAATCAGATGGGAATTGCGCGCGAAGAGATTTTCGGGCCGGTGCTGTGCATCATCGGCTACACCGACGAAGCCGACGCGATCCGCATTGCCAACGACACACCCTACGGCCTGTCGGGCTACGTGCAATCAGGCGACATAGAACATGCACGCCGGGTTGCACGCCAGATTCGCGCCGGCAACATTCACTTGAACGGCGCGGGTGTCGACCCGGCCTCGCCGTTCGGCGGCTACAAGCAGTCAGGCAATGGCCGCGAGTTCGGCGTCTGGGGACTGGAAGAGTTTCTGGAAACCAAGGCGATTCTGGGTTATCACAGCGCCTGAGTGCAGGTTTGTCTGGCGTTCGTCAAGCAGCCAACATCCGTCGCGCGTGGCAAAGCCACTCGATTCCTGACAGCAAGAATTTCACCCATCACGCTCACTTCAATTTCGCTGGGCATCTTGCTTCCGATGTAGATGCCGATCGGTCCACGCAAGCGGGCAAGAGCTTCCTCTGTCTGTGTATGTTCAGCGGTGGCGGCATTCGAATCTGACAGCGCGATCAGTGCAATCCACTTATGCAGAAAGCTACATATTGGAGAAGTTGCAACCAATCGATATGATGAGTGCATCACTCTTGGACAGCATGCGAAATCGCATTGTTCTATTTTTAAATAGCGAGTACAGATGGAAAATTGTTTCACCCAACTTTTGTTGCATAGCACGTGGATTGCACAGTCTTCTTTTACCCAGATTCAAGCCCGTTTGCCACTGCGCAAAAAAAATTTGACCGATATTGGTATTGCGGTACCGCAATACCATCTTGTAACGCAGACGCAAATGCGTCGAACTTCTAAGAGTCCAAACCAGGAGCACGCATGATGTCCACTCTCTCATCTGTCCAGCCGATTCTGGAGCGTTGCCAGACTCTCTTTGACGACCTGCACTTCAATGCCGTCAAGGAATGGAAGGCGGCCGTTCCGGGGCGCAAGGCCATTGGCTACATGCCGGTCTATGTGCCACGCGAGATCATCCATGCGGCGGGCATGCTGCCGGTGGGCATCCTCGGTGGTGGCGATCAGCTCGAAGTGATTCAGGGCGACGCCTACTACCAGAGCTATATCTGCCGCATCCCGCGCTCAACCATCGAGCTGGGACTCACTGGGCGCCTGGACTGTATGGACGGCATGCTGTTTCCGTCGATCTGCGACGTCATCCGCAACCTCTCTGGCATGTGGCAGATCCTGTTCAAGGACAAGTACGTGCGCTACATCGACGTGCCGCAAAACTATGAAGACGAGATCGGCGGCAAGTTCTACATGGAAGAAATGCAGGTGCTGCGCGAAGACCTGGCAAAGCTCAGTGGCAAGCCCATCACCGATGAAGCCATCAACGCTTCCATTGCGGTGTACAACGAAAATCGCGCCGCTTTGCGCGAGCTCTACGCCTACCGCGCCGCCAAGCCCTGGCAGGCACCAAGCTCCGAGGTGTACCTGGTGCAGCGCGCCGGCATGATCCTGCCGCCGGAAGAACATACCCAACTGGTGCGTGACTACATCGCCGCCACCGACGCCGTGCCCCGGCCCAAGCGCGACAACGCCCGCGTCGTCATCAACGGCACCTTCTGCGAACAGCCACCGCTGACGCTGATCAAGGCGATTGAAATGGCCGGCTGCTACGTCGTTGAAGATGACTTCATGCTGGTGGGGCGCTGGCTGCTGGACCACGTGCCCAGCGACGGCGAACCTCTGCGTGAACTCTCCAAGGCCTTTCTGCACCGCTCGGCAACAACGGCGGCCAAGTACGACCAAACGCGCGAGCAAAAGGGCGTGTTCCTGATGAAGCAGGTCAAGACCATGGGTGCCGAAGGCGTGATTTTTGCCGCACCCTCATTCTGCGACCCGGCCCTGCTGGAGCGCCCGATGCTGCAGGACGTGCTAACACAGCACAAGATACCGCACACAGCCTTCAAGTACGCCGAGAACACCGGACAGATGGCACCGATCCGGGAACAAGCCGGCACCTTTGCCGATTCGATCAAATTGTGGAATGCAGCTTAAAAAGGACACGCCATGAACACGCCCATTGCCATGCCAACCTCGGTCAAGAAGCCGCAGAACGTCCAGAAAGAGGATGCGATGTGGCTACAAAAAGAGCTCATCAACAAGAACTATATGGAGCTCGCCACGGCGCGCGCCAACAACCGCAAGGTCTCGGCTACCTTTGTGCCGGGCAACCTCAATGAACTGCTGATGTGCTTTGACTTCGCGCGCAGCCTGCCCGAGACCAATGCAGTGCAAAACGGCCTGCGCAAGAAGTCCGGCAAGATGATCATGGACGCCGAACGCGATGGCCAGTCCGAAGACGTCTGCACCTACGTCAAGGCCGATCTGGGCTCCATGATGGGTGGAGAGATCGGTCCGACTGGTGAGCCGATGCCGCGTCCCGACCTGCTGCTGCTGTCCTACACCGGTTGCTTTACGTTCATGAAGTGGTTCGAGCTGGTTCGCCACAAGTACGGCTGCGAAACCGTGATGCTGCATGTGCCCTACCAGGGCGAAGGCAGGATCGCGCCCAATATGCGCGACTACGTGGTCAAGCAGCTCAAGGAAACCGTGATCCCGACCCTGGAGCGCATCTCTGGCGTCAAGTTCGACATCGACCGCCTGCGCCAGTACATGCGCGAATCAGCCAAGGCCGAAGAAAATCTGGTTGCGGTACTGCAAGCGGCCAAGAACCGCCCGTCACCGATCGACGGCTATTTTGGTGCGGTTTACTACATCGGCCCCATCTTCACCGCCTTTCGCGGCACGCCGGAAGCGACAAAGTACTACGAGTTGCTGCGCAGCGAAATCGAGGAACGTATGCGCCTGGGCAAGGGCCCGATCACGCCGGACGGTGAAATGGGCGAGGAAAAATACCGCCTGGTCGTCGAAGGCCCGCCCAACTGGACCAGCTTTCGGGACTTCTGGAAGATGTTCTACGACGAAGGCGCAGTAGTGGTCTCCAGCACCTACTCCAAGGTCGGCGGCCTCTACGACTTTGGCTTTCGCCACGACCCCGAGCATCCACTGGAATCGCTCGCCGAATACTGCCTTGGCTGCTACACCAACCTGAACCTGCCGAGCCGTATCGACATGATCTGCAAGTACATCGACGAGTACCAGGCCGATGGTCTCCTGATCAACTCGATCAAGAGCTGCAACAGCTTCTCCGCCGGCCAGTTGCTGATCTTGCGCGAGGTCGAGCGCCGCACCGGCAAGCCGGCCGCCTTCATCGAGACCGATCTGGTCGATCCGCGCTACTTCTCTGCGGCCAACGTCAAGAACCGGCTTGAGAGCTATTTCCAGATGGTCAAGGCCAAACGCGGCGCCGGCGCGGCAGCGGCAGCGATGGCCGCACCCGACCTGAGCCATTTGGGCAATCGGATCATCCCGATCACGGCCCATTGAACCAATAACTTTACTGATTGAGGGATTTCCATATGCGCTGCTTTATCGGTATCGACCTCGGATCCACCACCACCAAAGCGGTTGTGGTTGACGAAAACCGCAACATCCTGGGTCGCGGCATCACCAACTCGCGCTCCAACTACGACACCGCCGCCACCATTGCCAAGCAGGAGGCCATGGTCAACGGCCGTTTCTTCCTGTTTCGCCAGGCGCTGGGCAACACCAAGGCCCTGAACGGCTCACTGGACGGCTTTCTGGGTCAGTTGGAGCGTGACTTCCGGCTGGAGCAGTATCTGGAACAACTCGTCGACCTGGAGGCGACCTGCCAGCGCAGCCTGAGCACCGCACGCTTTGGCGAAGGCAGTGGCGCCGTGCCCGAAGCGTTGGCAGAAGTGTTCCGCCGCCTGCAAACCGGTGCAGCCGAACTTTTCAAGCCGGGAGCGAAACGCAAGTCTGACTTCTTCCGCGACATCGCCGGCAGTCAGTATCTGGCCATTGGCGAGGCCGTGGCCAAAGAGGCCGGCACGCGCTACGACTATCTGCTCAATCTGTTTGACCGCTCCATCATCGAAGTCGAGAACCGCGTCTACGCCGACTCGATCCGCCGACATCTGCTGGCAGCTCTGGAGCGTGCCTTCATCGCCATGCCCGAGACGGCCGCGCGCAGAGCGCAGGTGGAAGCACCGATCAAGGGCATTCTGGACACCGAAATGGAGGAAACCTACATCGTCGGCACCGGCTATGGTCGCGCCCGCTTGCCGTTTTCCAAGGAGCACCTCCGCTCTGAAATTCTTTGCCACGGCCTGGGCGCCCATGTGATGTACCCCGGCACCGCCACCGTGCTCGACATTGGCGGCCAGGACACCAAAGCGATCCAGGTCGACCCAGCCGGCATCGTCGAAAGCTACCAGATGAACGACCGCTGTGCCGCAGGCTGCGGACGCTACCTGGGTTACATCGCTGACGAAATGAACATGGGTCTGCACGAGCTCGGTCCGATGGCCATGAAGTCCACCAAGACGATTCGCATCAACTCCACGTGCACCGTGTTTGCCGGTGCCGAGTTGCGCGATCGCCTGTCTCTGGGCGACAAACGCGAGGACATCATGGCAGGACTGCACCGCGCCATCATCCTGCGCGCCATGTCGATCCTGGCGCGCTCCGGCGGCATCCGCGACCAGTTCACCTTCACTGGTGGTGTGGCGAAGAACGAGGCCGCCGTCAAATCTCTGCGTGACCTGATTATTGAGAACTATGGTCCGCTGACACTCAACATCGACCCCGATTCAATCTACACCGGCGCGCTCGGTGGCGCCACCTTTGCCTGGCGCGCGGTTGTGGACGAAGGCAAGGTTGCGGAAAACCGTCCTCACTAACACTCGAAGGAACAGACATGAGCATCACCACCATTGGCATTGATATTGGTTCTGGCGCCGTCAAGTCGGTGCTATTCCGAAGTGACGCTGACGGCAGGCAGACTTGGCTGGCCAAGCGCTGCGAGCGCATTCGCAGCCGCGACCCGATGACGCTGGCGCAGGAAGGCTTTAACAGCGTTCTAAAAGACGCCGGTCTGGTGCGCGATGACATCGATTACATCGCCACCACTGGCGAAGGCGAGAACGTCAAATTTGCCACCGGGCATTTCTACTCGATGACCACGCATGCCCGCGGCGGCATCTTTCTGGACCCGACAGCACGCGCCGTGGTTGACATCGGCGCTCTCAATGGCCGCGCCATCTACATCGACGAGCGTGGCAAGGTGCTGTCCTACAAGATGACCAGCCAGTGCGCCTCGGGCTCAGGCCAGTTTCTGGAAAACATCGCCCGCTACCTGGGTGTCGCCGTGGAAGAAATCGGCCCGCTCTCGCAAAGTTCCGAAGACCCGGAAAAGGTCAGCTCCATTTGTGCCGTACTGGCGGAGACCGACGTCATCAACATGGTTTCGCGCGGCATCGCTACCGCAGACATCCTCAAGGGCATCCATATGTCGATGGCCTCGCGCATCGTCAAGCTGCTCAAGATCACTGGCATCAAGACCGGCACCGCACTGATCACCGGCGGCCTGGCGCTGGACAGCGGCCTGCTGGCGGCGATTCAGGAAGAAATGGTGACCGAGAAAGTGACCGTGAGCGCACGTTCGCACACTGACTCGATTTACGCCGGCGCCATAGGAGCGGCATTATGGGGCGCCTTTAGGCACAGTAAACTCGCCGAACTTGAATCTCAGGTTGCTGCCTGAACTTCAAACCCGCAACTCTGAACCTGCAAGAAACCATCATGGCCTTGATCATTACCGAAGACTGCACCGCTTGCGATGCCTGCAAACCCGCCTGCCCCAACGACGCCATCAGCGCTGGCGACATGCTCTACCTCATCGACCCGGCGCGCTGCACCGAGTGCGTGGGCGCCGAAGAAGAACCCCAGTGCAAACTGGTCTGCCCGGCCGATTGCATTTCAGTCAATCCTGACTTCGTCGAAACACCGGATCAGTTGATGAAGAAGTACCAAGACCTTCACGCCTGAAGGTCAATGCGTTTCCAGGTGCGACGGCCCTTCGCACTTGAACGCCAAGTCTGAGGGCAGGCCTGTCTGGCTGTTCTTCATTGGTGCAAGCGGTGCGGGTGGGTGTAAGCGGTCAGACGCGTCCCCCTGACAAAACCGCACAGGGTGATACCGGCTCGTTGCGCAGCGTCTAGCGCCATCGACGACGGTGCCGACACCGCCGCAACCAGTTCGATGCCGGCGCGCGCGGCCTTCACAATCATCTCCAGACTGACCCGCCCTGACAACACGACGCAGCACGCAGCGGTATCAATGTGCTGCAGCAGGCAATGTCCGATGACTTTATCGAGCGCGTTGTGTCGCCCCAAATCCTCGGCTGCTGCCAGCAGTTTGTCATCCTGATCGAACAAGGCGGCTGCATGGGTTCCGCCGGTGCTGCCAAAAAGGAACTGATGGGCTTGCATCGCCTGCATGTACTGATGAACCTGGGCTGCGCAGACGACTCGGGTCCGACCGACCTGCAGTGCTGCCGGAAAAACCTCCTCCAGATTGTCAACGTTGCCACACAGGCCGCACGAACTGGTAACGAGGCCGCTGCGCCGGGCACTTTGCACACCAACCGGGTCACGCAGGCTCACTTTCACCACGCCCGGTGCATCGGGGCACAGCGCCATCGCCGCCACATCGGACATGGCATGGATGATCCCTTCGGTAAACAAAAAGCCTGCCGCCAACGCCAACTCTCCCGGCTCGCTGTGCTCGCCAAGCAGGCCTTCGGGAGCGCAATAACCCATCGCCTGAATCGGGCCGGTGGGTGTGCTCATCAGGATGTAGCTGCCGACCTCGGCCACCTCAATGCGCAGCGCCTGCTCCTCCACCACCCAGCACCCTTCCTGCGCTGCGGCGCCGTTGGCTTGCTCGATGCGCTGCGCCGTCACCGAGCGCATGCCGCGCCGAGGTGGCACAAGATCAGCCAGGACCGTGTCCGGATCTCTTTTCATGACACGTGAATCGATCAGTGCTGGGGCAACCGCTTGACCGCAACCCGCACGATATCCGCACCGGAACCGGTTGCGTCGGTCAGCTCAAGCGACATCGGCGCAATCGTGTTCAGACTGGGTGACTTGAGATCCTTCGCGTAGGGCGTGGCCCAGTAGTCGAACTGGCCCACCATCACCAGCGTGTCAGGGCGGATGCCCTGCACCACAATCGCCGGGCCCTGGGTTGCGCCAATCGCCGAAGTCACCTCCAGCAGATCGCCCTCTTCAATCCCCATGTCGCGGGCCACGCCGGCGTTGATCATGACGCCACGGTGACCACGAACGTTTTGCGAGACCTCATCCATCAGCTGGATCGCCGCGTTGCCGCCCGAGTGGTACTGCATACTCTTGGTGGAAATGAGCCAGAACGGATAGTCCTCCGGCTTGAGACCGCGACGTACCAAGTCCTGCAGCCAGACCCCGGGGAAATCGTGCCATTGCGGCAAGGCCTGGTATTCATTAAGTTGGGCGTCCCACCAGTCAACACCGATGTCGTGCAGGCGCGCACCCAGTTCCTTGCCTGAGCGCATCAGCCGTTCCTGGTAGGGCAACTCAAAACGCAGCTGCTCGCGCTGCATGCTTGGATACAGGTACCAGCCCGTGCCGCGCTCAAAAGGTTTGCTCAACAGGCCGTGCTCCTTGAACCAGTCCAGTCCATAGACCTGCGCTCCTTCGGTCAATTCGTGACTGCAAGCCCGGCAGATCGCGTCCCAGATCGTATCCACCGAATGCACCTGATCTACAGCCAAGGTAAAGTCGCGGCCCTCAGCCTTGAGCGGTGCGCCAAAAGCGCCGCGATTGATGGCTGCGTTGTACGGTTCGAGCAGACCGGTACGGCGCGCCAGTTCGGTCGAAATCCAGGTGAAGTCGCGCGCCTCGCCTTGCGGCTCCACAGCCGGTTGGCGCAACACATAACCCTGATGCTCCCAGAATTGCTCCATGTACTTGGTCTTGCCCAAGCGGATCAGTTGCGTGGCCTCGAGATCGGTGGCGTCGGGCAGCAGGATGTCGGCCATGTGGTTTGTTTCGTCAGGCGTGAAAGCAAAGCACACCGTGAACGGAAAACGCGCAATGGTCTTGGCCACATTGGGTGTGTCCCAGAACGAAATCGACGGATTCGTTCGATAGGCGATCCAGATTTCCGGCGCTGTTGGCCGGGGCCAGTTCTTGGGCACATGGGTCTGAAACATCCAGGCCAGGTGCGAAGGCCCGAGCGACTGGCTCCAGGACCCGCTGTTGCCAGCCAGCGGCACCAACGTGCGGTGCGCATTGCGGCCGCTGGGTTGCTGCAGCCACTGGGCTTTGGTGGTCGCATTGAGCTTGTTGAGCATGAAGCCATCCGGCCCCGGCCGCACGCTCTTGTGCCGGTTCTCGCGCGGACTGTTGATGCGCACCGTGGTGCCCAGGATGCCACCCGGCACCTCAAGCGCGCCCACCAGCACCGCAAGCAAGGTGCGAGACCAGCAGCATTCATAGGCGCCCCATCCGTTGTTGACAGTCTTGCCCAGAGTCACGGCAACCGGCCGGTACGGCAGCACTCTGCCGTCAACTTCCACCGTCTGCCCAACACAAGCCTGCTCGACAAATTCCAGCGCCACTCTGCGTATCTTGGCTGCGGGCACCTCGCACAGGGCCTGCGCCCATTCCGGACTGTATTGATGGATGTGCGCCACGAGCTTGGAAAATGAGGTTTCACCCTCGACTTGCGGGTAAACCCAGCGCTCGTCATCGGCGCCGATCTCCACTGCATCAACGACGTTAAAGCGGCCTTCAAGCTGCGGAGCGATGTCGGGCGTGTCGTGCGGCAGTGCCCGATTGCCCTGCGCGTCCCAGACCAGAGGTTTGAGCGTTTGCGGGTCGCGCAGAAAGAAGCCCTTGGGGCCGACCAGGTAAGGCGATGAAGTCATGTTGCGCAGGAAGGGCAGATCCAGGCGTTCCCGTCCAACTTCATGCAGCAGCACATGAATCATGGCAAACATGAAGGCCGGGTCGGTCTTGGGCTTGATCGGAATCCACTCGGCCGAAGCGCCAGCGGTAACCGACAGATGCGGTTCTATCTGTACCCGCTTGGCACCGCGTATACGTGCATCGGAGTGCCGTGCCACAGCGCAGACGCCACCGGTGATCTCCACATTGGCGCCAAAGGAAACGATGTAATTGCAATGCGGCGTGTCAGCCGCGACGGTGAACGCACGATGCCAGTATTCACCGTACAGGTGTTCGGAGTGGACGCATTTGACACCCTGACCGGAGCCGAAGCTGTAATCCATGTCGCCCCAGGCTGCGATGAAAGCGGCAAAAGTACCCATGTAATTGGCCGGTGTACCGCCGTGCCCGAGCGTCAGCGCGACGCGTGGCAGGTTCTGCTCATCAAGCAATCCACGCGAGCGAATATCGTTGAGCTTGGCCGCCACGGTATCAAGCGCTTCCTCCCACGAGATCGGTACAAAACCCGGATCGTGCTCCTTGCCTTTCTTGGGATTCGTGCGCTTCATGGGCGTCAGAATCCGCCCCGGGTGGTAAGTCTTCTGAATCAATCCATAGGCTTTGACGCAAGGTTTTCCGTTTCCCGGATAGACGCCGCGCCCCACAAAATTGGGGCCGATTTCAGTTGCCACACCGGCTTCGACTTTCACGCTGAGCAGATCGGGTCCGGAGACGCAGTTGTAGCAGTAGGTGGGAACGTGTCGGGTGGCATTACTGGCGTGCTTGGTTGGCAGGCCTGGGCTTGCGGTTGCGCTGGTCATGTTGGCGTCTCTCAATGTCGTGATTTGTTATGGCAGCCACGATAGAGCACAAGCCCCAAGACCGCAATATGTTGACTCTTGCATAGCGCCCCATTGCAGTCGACGCACATGAATATTCCCTGTGTAGTCGACTCCTAAAGTACGGTTCAGCGCACTGTCGATGGGCAAGCTCTCGCGTACCTCCACGTAGGCACGAAAGCGCAATATGAAAGTCGAGGTTGACCAGAACCTTTCAATCTCAGGTGTCGTTACTTGTCGTACTGGCGGGCGTAAACCTCATCGTTGTAGAGAGCTTCGCCAAAGCGGTCGCGGCCATAGCTGGACATGATTTTCTGGCCGTCAGGCGAGGCAACGAAGGCGACGAATTTTTCCGCAGTGTCGCGCCCCGGTGTTATCCCCGGCGGGGACGTCAGTGCGTGATAGGTATTGACCAGAAACTTGTCGCCACGATAAAGGATTACCAAGTCTGGCGCGACCGCCTTTTCCATAATCCAGGTCGATGAATCGCTCATGAAGTAA
>CAIYGK010000250.1 GCA_903925725.1 uncultured beta proteobacterium
CCGTCCTGTAGTTTTGGCATACTCAGAAGCAGACCGAGCCGCGCCACTGGATTGGATTGATTGGCGGCGATCGTTGTCGGCTTTGCCAGATTGATTGTCTCGTCACCCAGCGTGGCATGCAGCGTGCGCCGCGCTCCCTGGCGCCAGCTGTCAAGTTCAATCCGCTCGCCGGGTTGGGCCAGACTCACGTTGGCCGACAAGTCGCCGGCCAGGTCGATCGGCTTGCCGTTGACAGCCAGAACAACATCGCCGCTTTCTACGCCGGCGTTCTCGGCGGCGCTGCCTTTCTGAACGTCGTCGACCAACGCACCAGCGGGCTTGTCGAGCTTGAACGCCTCGGCCAGCGTCTGATTCACATCCTGCACTGAAACTCCAAGTTTTGCATGGCGCACCTTGCCGGTGCTCAGAATCTGCTGTTCTATGCCCTGCGCTACGCTGATTGGAATGGCAAACGACAGACCCTGATAGCCCCCGGAGCGCGAATAGATCTGCGAGTTGATACCTACGACCTCGCCCCGCATATTGATCAGTGGGCCGCCCGAATTGCCAGGATTGATAGCTGCATCGGTCTGAATGAAGGGGACCGAACCGTCGCCTGGGAGCGAGCGTCGGGTGGCGCTGATGACCCCAGCGGTTACCGTGCTCTCAAAACCGAAGGGTGAACCGATGGCAAGCACCCACTCACCCACTCGCAGCGGCGCAGGTGGCGCGAGTAATGCGGCCTTCAGGTTGCTGGCATCAATCTTGAGCACGGCAATGTCGGTCAGTTTGACCACCACTTCCTCTGCATCGCTGACCACATGGGCGTTGGTCAGGATCAGACCGTCAGCACTGACGATGAAGCCCGAGCCCTCGCCGCGTATTGGCATTTGAATTTGCGGCGGAAGTCCGCCAAACCGCTGCTGGAAGCCACGCAGGAATTCGCTCATGGCATCTTCTTCTTGAGACTTCTGAGCATCGGTGCCGTTGTCAGAGGAAACGTCACCCGTTGTTGATACCTTTCTCGTCCCGCGAACACTGATATTCACCACTGTCGGGGCATATTGAGCTGCAATGCTGGTCATGTCGGGAAGTTCTGCGCGGGCCACGCCCGTGATCAGCAAAATAGCGGGAAGTACCAGGCGTGGCAGGTGTGGGTGGTTCTTGAAAATCATGATTTGGCAGGTACCGCTTACGGAACGCGCTCGCGCGGGATTGACGATGACCGCAACAAGTTGCGCAGTCGCAGCCGAACTCGCCACCACCAACAACGCCGCGAGAATCCGATCTTGCGCTTCTGGTCGGGCGGTTTCAAAGGCCCGGCCTGTATCGACAGGACTCAGTGTGGTCAGATGAAGTTGCGGGCAGGTACCCGGTTTGTGAAGCAATGGCAAAGAATGAAACCGTCTCACTCGTCCATCCAGAAGTGAGTGCGAACAGGCACCCGGACTTGGCGGTCAATCCGGAATGACGGCTGTGACTTCGATCTCGACCTTGGCGTCGTCTTCAATCAGGTCAGCAATCTGGACCGCGCTCATCGCCGGATAATTCCGACCCATGACCTCGCGATAAGCCGCGCCAATTTCCTTCAAGCGCTCGACATATTCCTTCTTGTCCTTGAGATACCAGGTCATGCGAACGACGTGTTCAGGAGCGCCACCGGCCGCACCCACAACCGCAACGCAGTTGATCAGGGCCTGCCTGATCTGCGCGACCAGATCGACCGAGTCGAATTTGCACTGCGCGTTCCAGCCGATTTGACCGCCAACAAAAACCTGGCGACCGCGTGCCTCGATGCCATTGGCGTAGCCCTTGGGCGCTAACCAGCCCTCGGGCTGAAGGGTCTTGTGTGTCATCCCGGTTCCTTCAAAAGCTCACGACCTACGATCAACTTTTGCACTTCAGTCGCACCTTCGTAAATGCGAAGTGCACGAATTTCCCGGTAGAGCGATTCCACCTTGACGCCGACGCGCACACCCTGCCCACCATGCATCTGCACAGCGGCGTCGATGACGCGCTGGGCATTCTCGGTAGCCGTCATTTTGGCCATCGCGGCCTCACGCGTGGTAGGGAGCTTTTGTACGTCTCGTCGCCAGGCGGCGCGGGCAACCAGCAGCGCAGCAGCGTCGATGTCTGTGGCCATCTCACCGAGTTTGGATTGCGTGATCTGAAAATCTGCCAGCGTTTGACCAAACATCGGGCGCTGGCGCACGTGCGAGGTCGCCTCGTCCATCGCACGGCGCGCAAAACCGAGTGCCGCCGCCGCCACGGACGAGCGAAAGATGTCGAGTGTGCGCATCGCCACCTTGAAACCTTCACCTGGTGCCCCCAGCCGGTTGGCGACTGGCACTTTCATGTTCGTGAATTTCAGTCGTGCCAGCGGATGCGGTGCAATCACTTCGAGCCGCTCCGCGACCTCGAAGCCCGGCATGTCGGGCGTAATGACAAAGGCGGAGATGCCGCGTGTGCCGGGCGCTTCGCCGGTACGCGCAAAGAGCGTGTAGACATCGGCAATACCGCCGTTGGAGATCCAGGTCTTCTCGCCATCGATGATGTATTGATCACCCTCCAGACGCGCACTGCATGTCATGGCGCCGACATCGGAGCCGGCCAGCGGCTCGGTCAGAGCGAAAGCGGCAAGCCACTGACCAGCTGCAACCTTGGGCAGGACGTGCTGGCGAATCTCGGTCGAGCCGGCCAGAGTGATTGCGCCGGTGCCTAGGCCCTGCATGGCGAAAGCAAAGTCAGCCAGACCATCGTGATAAGCCAGCAATTCACGGGTCAGGCACAGCGAACGCGAGTCGAGTTCAGGAAGGGCGCCACCAAACTGAGCCGGAACACAATAGCGCAGGAAGCCGGCGGCGCCGAGCTCGCGCACGAGGCGGCGACAGGCGTTGTCGGTGTCGTAATGGTCGATCGGCGCACACTGCCCGGTCCAATCGAGCAGGGCGTCCGAAAGTTGACGATGCTGCGGAGCGTAGAAAGGCAGATCGAGAAAAGAGCGGTCCATGATATGCCTCCTCAATCGCCCATGAAGGCCGGTTTCTTCTTGGCGGCGAAGGCTTCGAAAGCACGCCGGAAGTCGCCGGTCATCATGCAGATGGCCTGCGCCTGGGCTTCGGACTCGATCATCTCCTCGATACCCATCGCCCATTCCTGATTGATCATGGTCTTGGTGACGGTATGGGCAAACCAGGGACCATCGGCCAGGCCGCGCGCCAGCTCGTGCGCTTTCGTCAAGAGATCGTCAGAGCCGTGCAGGCTGTTGAAGAAGCCCCAGCTGGCACCTTCCTCGGCGCTCATGACTCGACCGGTCATCAGCAGTTCGTTCGCACGGCCCTGCCCGATCATGCGCGGCAGCAAGCCACAGGCGCCCATATCGGCACCTGCCAGGCCAACGCGTGTGAACAGAAAGGCGGTCTTGGCGCTGGGCGTGCCGAGGCGGAAGTCGGAGGCCAGCGCCACCATCGCGCCGGCACCGGCGCAGAAGCCGTCAATGGCGGCAATGACAGGCTGCGGTGCGCGGCGCATCGCCTTCACCAGGTCCCCGGTCATGCGTGTGAATTCCAGCAACTGCGGCATGCTCATGTGCGTCAGTGGTTCGATGATCTCGAACACATCACCGCCCGAGCAGAAATTGCCACCTTCTCCACTGAACACCACCGCGCGCACGTCGCTGGCGTACTGCAGGTTACGGAACAGGTCGCGCAACTCCGCGTAGGACTCGAAGGTCAAAGGGTTCTTCTTGTCAGGTCGATTGAGGGTAATCGTGGCGACGCGGCCGTCGCCGTCACACGACCACTTGAAGTGGCGTGCCGCGTAGTCCCTGAAAGGCCGCTTGTTGTCTTGCATGGAAATTTCTGACACGGTGTCTCCTTCTGTGTTCTCGACTACATCACCTCGCCACCGGCAACAGCAATGGCCTGGCCGGTGATGCTGCTAGTGCCCTCGCCGGCCAGCCAAAGCACAGCGTTGGCCACTTCTTCGGACTGCACCAGTCGTCCCTGGGGGTTGGACTTGGCGAGTTCGGCACGCGCCTGAGCTTCTGAGCGACCGGTCTTCGCCATGATATTGGCAAGGGCATCTTTCACAATGTCCGTCTCGGTGTAACCGGGGCAGACGGCATTGACGGTGATGCCCTTGAGCGCCACTTCCAGGGCCAGCGAGCGCGTCAGTCCGATCACACCATGCTTGGCAGCACTGTAGGCGCTGACGTAAGCGTAGCCGCGCAGACCGGCCGTGGAAGCCACGTTGATAATGCGGCCCCAATTGGCTGCCAACATGTCGGGCAAGACTGCCTGCGTACAGTTGAAAACACCGCCGAGATTGACCGCCAGCATGTCCTGCAAGAGAGCGGCATCGGTCTTCAGGAACGGCGCACTGGCAGCCTGGCCGGCATTGTTGACGAGAATCTCAAAGGCACCGAAACGCTGGCGTGCCAAAGCCAGTGCGGCGTCAACCGACGCGCGATCTGTGACGTCCATGCTGAGCGCATGACAGTTCTCTCCCAGTGCCGCGGCGAGGTCCGCCAGCCGAGCGGCATCGCGCCCCGTGATCGTCACATGGTGTCCGGCAGCGACAAGCGCCGAGGCGATGGCCGCACCGATGCCGCGACCGCCGCCGGTGACGAGGGCGTGGCGAGCGCTGCCCATCAGGCGTTCAACGCCAACTGAGCCGCCCTCTCCAGATTGCGCTCAAGCTGGACCTTGCCACCCATGTACTGCTTTGGCCAGGCGACGCCGGCGTAACCCTGCTCGGCAGCCGCGTGCAAGGTCCAGGCCGGATCGGCCAGATGCGGACGCGCCAGCGCGCACAGGTCAGCGCGGCCAGCCGCAACAATGGTGTTGACGTGATCGGCCTCGAAGATGTTGCCCACGGTAATCGTTGGCACATGCAATTCGTTGCGGATGCGCTCCGAAAACGGCACCTGGAACATCCGGCCATAGACCGGCTTTTCTTCCTTGACCACCTGGCCCGAGGAGACGTGAATGATGTCAGCGCCTGCGTTCTGGAACAGCTTGGCCACTTGCGTCGCATCAGCCGGCGTGATGCCGCCAGCGGCCCAGTCGTGCGCCGAGATGCGCACCGACATCGGCTTCTCGGTGGGCCAGACCGCGCGCATGGCCTTGAACACTTCCAGCGGATAACGGCAGCGATTCTCCAGGCTGCCACCGTATTCGTCACCCCGCTGATTGGTCAGTGGTGAGATGAAGGAGGAGATCAGGTAACCGTGCGCCGCATGGAATTCCACCAGATCAAAACCGGCGGCATCAGCGCGTCGCGTCGCAGCGACAAAGTCCGCTTTCACCCGGTCCATGTCGGCGCGGTTCATTTCGCGCGGTGTTTGCGATACACCTGTGATGTAGGGCAGGGGCGATGGGGCAATCAAGGACCAATTGCCACTATCGAGTGGCTGGTCGATGCCGTCCCAGGCCAGCCTGGTTGAACCCTTGCGGCCGGCGTGCCCAATCTGCAGACCCATTTTGGCTTCGCAGTTGGCATGAACAAAGTCGACAATGCGCTTCCAGTCAGCCTGCTGGGCATCGTTCCAGATGCCGGTGCAGCCGGGGGTGATGCGTCCATCTTGCGAGACTACCGTCATCTCGGTCAGAACCAAGGCTGCACCACCCAGGGCGCGCGCCGTGTAGTGCTGGAAATGGAAGTCACCCGGAACACCGTCCGTGGCCGAGTAAGTACACATCGGTGAGACCACCACACGATTGCTGAGCGTCATGTTGCGCAGTTTGAAGGGCGTGAACATGGGCGGCACCGGGGGCTTGGCCGGGTCAGACGGCAGGCCGGCCTGTTGCTGAAACCAGCGATCGACGCTCTCGACGTAGCTGGCGTCACGCAGCTTCTGGTTGGCGTGACCGACGCGCTGACTACCGGTCAGCACGGCGAAGGCCAGTTGCTCTGGCTCCATATAGACGTAGCGCTCGATGTCCTCAAACCAGCTCATGCGGTTGCGTGCGGCGCTTTGCAGCTTGAGCGCTTCAGTCTCGCGCTCAGCCTGGTAACGCGCCAGACGCTCGGGTACCGTGCCTTCGCTGCTGCTCAGCACCTTGGTGAGCGCGATGCCATCTTCCATCGCCAGCTTGGTGCCTGAGCCGATGGAGAAGTGGGCGGTATGGGCGGCGTCGCCAATGAGAACGATGTTGTCCTTGAACCAGCGCTCACAGAGCACGCGGTTGAATTTCATCCAGACAGCGGAACCGCGCAGGTGGCGGGCGTTGGAAATCAGGCTGTTGCCGTCCAGCAAATCGGCAAAGAGGTTTTCACAGAAGGCAATCGCTTCCGCCGGTTCTTTCTTGTCCAGGCCAGCCCGGTACCAGGTCGGCTCTGGCGTTTCGATGATGAAAGTCGACATTTCGTCGTTGAAGCGGTAGGCATGCAGGTTGAACCAGCCCCACTCTGTCTCCTTGAAGGCAAAGGTGAAGGCAGTTTCGAACTTCTTCTTCGTTCCCAGCCAGATAAAGCGATTCGTGCGCACGTCAATGCGCGGGTTGAAATGAGCCTCATGCTTGCTGCGCACGGTCGACGACACACCGTCCGCTGCAACCACCAGATCGTAGTTGCGGGCGTACTCGTCAGGGTCGGTGATTTCTGTCTCCCACACCATCTTTACACCCAGCTCGGCGCAGCGCTTCTGGAAGATTTCCTGGAGCTTGAGCCGCGCGATGCCGCAGAAGCCGTGGCCGCTGGAAGTGATCTTGCGGTCCTTGAAGAAGACGTCCACGTCGTCCCAATGGCGGAAATTGGCTTCGATTTCGTTGACCACCTTCTCGTCGGCCTCGCGGAAGCCATCCATGGTCTGGTCCGAGAAAACAATGCCCCAGCCAAAGGTGTTGTCGGCCGCATTTCGGTCGAAGGTGGTGATGTCACATGCCGGGTTGGCCTGTTTCATGAGTAGAGAGAAGTAAAGGCCTGCGGGGCCACCGCCAAGAACAGCAATTCGCATGGTTTTCCTTCAATATTCAGCTTGTCTTTGACCGGCTGGTGATATCCCGCTTCAACTTGCCCAGCAGGTCGGTCAGTTGCTGGAGTTCAGAGGGATCAAAATCACCGAGCAGTGAACTAACCCAACGTTCGTGCTGCACGGCCATCTTCTGAAACAGTTTCTTTCCCTTGGGTGTCAAACTGATCGCGTAAGCGCGGCGATCGTTCGGGTCGTCACGCCGTCGAACCAGATCTTCCTCAATCAGGCGATCGGTCAGCGCAGTGATGTTGCCGCAGGTCACCATCAAGAGTCTTGACAATTCCCTCATCTTCAGGCCATCCGGATAGCGGTAAAGCTGAGACATCAGGTCAAAGCGTGGCAATGTGGTGTCAAAGCCGTTACGCAATTCCGTGCGCAAACGGATTTCCATCAAGTGGTAACACGCCACCAGCCGCACCCACATCCGCAGGGGATCGTGGCCGTTGTCGCTGACCGCGTCGGCCGACGCTGCACCAGATGTCGGTTTCTTGCTAGCTACTCGAACAAGTTTTGTCATGAGCCGTTTACGCTTTCGCAAGAATGCCGCGCTCAAGGAAGTCGTCCTTGACGAAGGAAAGTCCAAACTTGTCGAGCGTCTCGGCGGTGGGAATGCCGTCCTCGTTCCAGCCCTTGAACTCGTAGTAGGCGTCCAGCAACTGCTTCTCGGCCTGCGGGTCCCGGTGTTTCCATTGGTCGGCCGGCGGCGCCTCGTCCGCGCGCCGCAGACCGCGCCGGATATTGATGGCCCGAATCAGGTTGCGATTGCGGGCGGCAATCTTCCACAACTCGTCCGGGTCAAGTGCTTTGCCGGTAGCGAGCGCTATCAGTTGCGGCAGGTTGTGAATGTGGTACGGTGGCCGACCGCCGAACTGGCCTCTGAATGACGAGAGGAATGCACACGTGCCGATAGCGTCGTCCACGTAATGCATGGTTTCATTCCAGTCGCAGATATGAACCGACGCTTCAATGCTGGGGTGCGTGCGCGGCTCCCATTCCATCAGCCACTTCTTGAATCGTTCCGGCGCTGCGACCCAGCCCTTGACGTAAGCTTCGCGCTCAGCCTTGTCGGCGATTGGCGTCTGCGGAAAGGACCCCTCGATCTGGTTGATGGCCATCTTCTCGCCGGTCGCGTACATCAGGAAGTAGGGGTAGTTGATCATCGAAAGCTTGATCGGAACCTGTTCAAACCTCTTCATGGTGTTGTGGTCAAAGGCCTCAGCCCCTTTGCCGATCTGGCGCGCGGCAAGATAGACGCCATTGGCGAGCAGGTCGCCTATCCCTTCGCGGCGAACAATCAATTCCAGAAGGTAGAAAAAGCGCTCCGCGCCGGTGGGCGGAAAATCCGGCAGTTCCTGACTGGTCAGAATGCCTGCTTCATAAAGCTCGATGGCAAAGGCCATCACTTGCGGCGTGGAGTAGGCATCCAGACCGTACTCCTGCGTGAGCCCGATGATGTCGTAGTCGAATTCCAGATCCTCCATCGCCGCCATGGCGTAGGTCAGTTTGCTGTAGCACTTCTGGAAATAGGGACGCCGACCGGGGTAGTTGATGGCCTGATGGCAGTCTTTGGGACAGTTGTAACAACCCGTCCAGCGCACCCGCAGTTTGTCTTCCAGTGCGAGCCAGGCTTCTTCGCGCTCCTTGCTCCAGAAATTCTTGCGCCGCCCGCGCGCATTGCCCCAGGCAAAATTGTTCACGTGAAATTCGTCACCATCGCCGTGCGCCATGGTGTCACCGGCATCCCGGTTGTCATGAATTTCGCGAACCATGCGGCTGCAGATCTCAAACAGCTCGGCCGGTTTGGCGACATACAGATCCTTGGTGCCACGCACCGCTATGGCCTTGAGCCGCTTGTCTCCCATGATCATGCCCACCCCGCGCGACGCGCTGGAATTGGCATGCTCGATGGAAGCCATGAAGACTCTGTTTTCACCCGCCAGGCCAATGGCAGCCACCTGGATCCGCGCGTCCTTCAGCTCCGTCTGAATGATCTCCGCGGTTTCTGAGGCGCCCTTGCCCTGAAGGTGGGCGGCGTCGCGTATTTCGACTTTGTCGTTGTTGATGTACAGGTAGACCAGGCTCGACGCCTTACCCTGAAGGATGATCTTGTCGTAACCGGCCTGCTTGAGCTCGGGGCCGAAAAAGCCGCCAAAGATCGAATGGGAATAGCGGTCCGTCTGGGGTGAGATCGTGTTCACCATGGTGCGGTTGGCACCGATCACCGGCGTGCCGTCCAGCAGTCCGGTGCTGAAGATCAACAGGTTGGCTGGCGAGAAAGCGTCGACTTCGGGCGGTACCCGATCCCAGAGTATCCTGGCAGCTGTTCCCTGTCCGCCGAGATGGAGCTCAGTCAACGTTTCGTCAGTGGCTTTGCGCTCGATGCTCCCTGTGCCCAAGTCGATCTCGAGGTTGAATCCGGTTTCTGCGTACTTCATTGGTATTCTTGACCCTACTTTGTTACCGGTTCGACCACCTTCATCCAGCCCTAGCGTCTGCCGAGCTTGGCGACTGTTTCCAGAACCTTCTGCAGCCCGTGTTTGGCAATCATCGATTCAACGCCGATCTCGACCTCGCCCAACTGCGGCTGTTGCTCCCGGACTTCCTCCTCGATCTCTTCATAGATCAGCGCTCCGTTGGGACACCACTCGACGCATTTCGGCACCTTCAGCGGTGGCGTGTCTTCGCACATATCGCACTTCAGCGCGAGACCAGAGTCGGGTTCCTTGAACAGGTCGCGTGACGGACAGGATGCACGGCAAAAGTCGCAATTGCTGTATTCCTTACCGTCCAGGATGTACTTGTTCCTGCTAGTACATTCAGCGGCCGTGTATTCGCCCGCATAGACCGGCAGGTAGATATCCTTCAGCGGGTCCTTGATGATTTGAATGCGCGAACGTGTCGGGTTGATGCTGCTGTAGCGTGGCTTGGCGTGGAAGGCCGCACAAGCGAGCTCGCAGGCCCTGCAGCCAATGCATTTATTGGCATGGATGGTGATGCTTTTCCTGATTTTCTTGGCTTTGGCCATGGCAGCGCCTATTCGTTGGCGGCTTCGAGCTCACGCCACTTGTAGTCGATCACCTCAAGCAGTACACCATTCATCTTCTTCGGATGCACGAAGGCGAACTCGCAGTCCCGAAACGAGCGCAGACCACCGATCATCGGGTAGCCCAAAGCCTGAATCTCTTCAACCGCTCTTGCTGTGTTGTTGACATTGAAACTGATCAGCATCACGCCTTCGCCGCGCTTCTCAATGAACTTGGCGACATCGCCGTCCGACGTCGTCGATTCCATCAGCTCAAAACCGACGCCACCAAGCCAGTAGCGTGCGACCCGGATTTTCTCGGGCTCATCGACGTAGGCATCGTCGGGCGCCGTCTTGCCCAGCATCGGCTCCCAGATCTTGCGTGCTTCATCGAGGTTGCGCACAGCGATGCAAATGTGATCGATCTTGTTGACTTTCATTCCTTGCTCCTCGGTTGTTCATGTGGTGCGGATCGTCGAAATAGGGCTACGCCGGGCGTGTCGCTGACGATCCGTCACGAACATGAGAAAAAGTATACCATGGTGTAAACTATTCATGTCTATATTATAGTTGGCCTGTAGGGGTTTGCACTATTGGCATGCATGCAGGCAGCGTCTCTAATGTCGGAAACTAAAATCATTGATGAGCAGGTAACACGATGAACAAAAGTGCCCATGTTGATCGCTTCATTCTTGACAGCATGCCACCGCCTGAGCAGTGGCCGGAGTTCATTTTCGAGACACCGGAGCTGCAATTCCCGCAGCGCATGAATGCCACAGCATGGCTGCTGGATCGCGCAGTTGCTGAGGGAGACGGTGAGCGCGTTGCCATCATCAGCAATGAGCTTCGCTGGACCTATCGAGAGTTGCAGCGGCAGGTCAATCGGCTGGCGCGCCTTTTGACAGAAGATCTTGGCGTACAGACGGGCAATCGCGTGCTGCTGCGTGGCATGAACTCTCCCTGGATGGCGGCGGGATGGCTGGCCATCTGGAAAACGGGGGCAGTCGCGGTCGGCACGATGCCCTTGCTGCGCGCCAAGGAACTCAGGCAGATTGTCCAGCTAGCCAATATCAGCCACGCTTTTTGCGAAGCATCGCTGGTTGCGGAACTTGATCTGGCTGCATCGGACTGTCCGCAGTTGAAGCACGTTCAGCTCTACGACAACGATGAGATCAGGCAACGTCTGGCTACCAAGTCTGCCGAGTTTGAAGCAGTTGATACCGCCGCTGACGATCCAGCCCTGGTTGCTTTCACTTCCGGCACCACCGGTGTACCCAAAGGCTGTATCCACACCCATCGGGACATACTCGCCATGTGCGAGGTGGTTCCGCGCCACTGCCTGAAACCGAGCCGCGATGACGTCTTCATTGGCACGCCACCGCTGGCCTTCACCTTTGGTCTGGGCGGACTTTTGTGTTTCCCGATGCACGCGCGGGCCAGCACAGTGCTTCTGCCCAAGCTGCCACCTGAGGCGTTGATCGCCGCCATGGAGAAGTACCACGCGACCCTGTGCGTCACTTCACCAACCGGCTATCGGCAAATGACGCCGCTGGTCAAACAACACGATCTGAGTTCACTCAAGAAGTGCCTTTCCGCTGGCGAAGCGCTTCCAGTGCCGACACGTGACCAGTGGCGCGCTGCCACGGGCATCCAGATCCACGACGGCGTCGGCGGCACCGAGGTGATCCACATCTATATTGCATCCGACCCTGACAATTACCGTGTTGGCGCACTCGGCAAACCGCTGCCCGGCTACCGTGCGATGCTGGTCGACAAGGACATGTACCCTGTGCCCCCCGGCGAGGAAGGCTGGCTCGCTCTCAAAGGGCCAACGGGTTGCCGCTACCTCGCCGACAAGCGCCAGGCCGACTATGTGCGCCAAGGCTGGAACATCACTGGCGACACCTATCACACTGATTCAGATGGCTACTACTACTTCCACGCCAGAGTTGACGACATCATCGTTACCTCCGGATACAACGTGGCCAGCCCGGAAGTCGAATCGGTGCTGCTGGAGCACCCAGCTGTCGCTGAGTGCGGGGTCATCGGTGCGCCCGATCCTGATCGGGGCCAGGTCCTGAAGGCATTTGTCGTCCTGAAACCCGGTCGAAAGGGCGATGGCCAACTGATCAAGGAACTTCAGGACTTTGTCAAGAACAATGCCGCACCCTACAAATATCCGCGCATCGTCAGCTTTGTCGATGCGCTGCCGCGCACCGAGACAGGCAAGTTGCAGCGTTTCAGGTTGAAGGAAATCAAGGAGCCAAGTCGGTCCGCCTGACACTCCTCATGAGCAAATCCGTCACAGAGAGATACAAGATCGGCATTGACGTCGGCGGCACGTTTACCGACTTCGCCCTGATGGGCAGCAAGGGCCGCTCGGTCGTACACAAGCAATTGTCAACACCGGCCGACCCGTCAATCGCCGTGATGGAAGGCCTCGTCGCACTTGCGCAGGCCGAGGGCTTGAGCTTCGATGCATTTTTGAGCCAGGTATCACTGATCGTGCACGGCACGACAGTGACAACCAACGCGGTGCTCACCGGCCGCACCGCACGCACCGCGCTGCTGACGACGCGGGGCTTTCGCGATACGCTGCAGATGCGCCGCGGCGTGCGTGAGATGATGTACGACAACCGCTGGCATGCACCTGAGCCCATCGTGCCGCGCCATCTTCGGCTGCCGATCACTGAACGTCTGGATGCCGGTGGCCGCGAACTCGTGGCGCTTGATGTGGCAGATGTTGAATCGGCCATCCGGACCCTGCGCGAGCAAGGCATCGAGGCGGTGGCAATCTGCTTTCTGCACTCCCATGGCAGCGCCGCACACGAGGAGGCGGTCGCGCGTCTGGTGGAGCAGGCGCTGCCGCAGGCCTACATGTCGGTATCCTCGCGCGTCTTGCCGCAAGTGCGGTTTTATGAGCGCACCAGCACTACGGTACTTAACGCCGGTGTCGGACCGATCCTCGCGCACTATCTGGATCGGCTGGATGCCCGCCTGCGCGAGGCCCAATGGCGTGGCACGCTGCTCATCATGCAGTCCAACGGCGGCACTGCCGCGCCGGCCAGTGTGCGGCGCCTAGCCGCCTCAACGCTTTTGTCCGGTCCCGCCGCTGCGCCGGCGGCAGGGTTGGCATGGATGGCGCCAACGCGCAAGAAAAGCTTCATCACCGTCGACATGGGCGGCACCAGCTTCGACGCCGCTCTGGTTCAGGGCGGCGAGCCTGCCGTTACCACGGCTGGCCACGTCAACCGCTTCGCGATGGCGCTGCCCAGCATGGAAATCAACACCATCGGCGCCGGAGGAGGGTCGATCGCCTGGATCGACGATGGCGGTCTGCTGCACATGGGTCCGCAAAGCGCCGGAGCCGATCCTGGTCCGGCGTGCTATGGCAGGGGAGGTACCGAGCCCACGTGCACTGACGCCAACCTGGTGCTCGGATATCTGTCGGCCAGCTACTTTGCTGGTGGGCGTTTGCAACTGGACGAGATCGCCGCGCGCAGCGCTATCGAGCAACGCATCGCCACGCCGCTGAAGCTGTCCGTAGTTGAAGCGGCGCAGGGCATGTTCCACGTCATCAACGTGGCGATGGCCGCTGCCATCCGCGAAATATCGGTGCAAAAGGGTTTCGACCCGCGTGAGTTTCCACTGGTGTGCGCCGGCGGCGCCGGGCCACTGCATGGAGCGGCGATCGCCGATGAACTCGGCATCGAGCGCGTCTTCGTGCCGCGCGAGTCTTCCGTGTTCTGTGCATCAGGGATGCTGCACAGTGACCTCAAGCACGATCACGTGCGCAGCTTTGCGCGCGTGCTGCATCCACCCGGTCCCGACCGCGTGCAGGTGCGCACGGGTGTGCGTACCTTGCTGCGCGAGATGCGCGCGCAGGGCCGCAGCGCGTTGAACGCGGAGGGTATCGCGCCCGAACGCCAGCAGTTGCGCCACGCGCTGGATCTGCGTTACACGGGCCAGTATCACGAGGTCACGGTCGATGTGCCAACCGACCTGCTCGACCACGCCGATTGGGCAGCCGTGGCCGAACTCTTTCACAGCCAGCACGACCGGCTCTACGGCTATGCTCTGCGCGAAGAAGGCACACCCGTCGAACTGCTCAGCCTTCGTGTGGCCGCCGTCGGTATCACCGACAAACCGGCGCTCAGGCGCCAGCCGCGCACGGCGTCTGCACCGCGTGTTGCGCTCAAGGGGCGGCGCGCGGTTTACCTGCCCGGACACACAGCCAGTATCCAGGTTCCGGTCTACGACGGTGAAAAGCTGCTGCACGGCCACCAATTCAACGGACCGGCGCTGATTGAAAGCGCCAATACCAGCATCCTGGTCCCCACCGGCTGGGCCGCAGAGATTGACGCGCTCGGCAGTTGTGTGCTGAGCGTGCGTCCCGGAGCAAAGAGGTCAGCCCAATGAAGCGCGATGCTATCCAGGTCTCGGTGCTGCAGCGGCGCCTGAAATCCATCACCGAGGAGATGGGCCTGACGCTGTTGCGCACAACGCGCTCGCCGATTCTCAATGAGGCGCGCGACTTTGTCACAGGCCTGTACGATGCCAAGGGCCGCATGCTGGAGCAGACCGAATACATACCGGTGCTGGCCTTCGCGCTGCAGCCCGCCTGCGAAAACGTGGTGCGCTTTTTCGGGGACGACATCCATCCGGGCGACGTCATCCTGCACAACGACGTGTTCAGTGGCGGCAACCAGAACAACGATGTCGCCGTCTTCAAACCGATCTTCGACGGCAAGACCTTGGTCGCATGGGCCGCCTGCAAGGGTCACCAGGCCGATATCGGTGGCGCCGTGCCCGGTGGCTACAACCCGGAAGCGCGCGAGGTCTGGCAGGAGGCATTGCGCATTCCGGCTGTGAAAGTTCTTGAGCGAGGCAAGCTTCGACGCGATGTCTGGAACCTGATATTCGCCAATATCCGGCTGAAGATCGTCGAAGAGGACATCAAGGCGCAGATCGGTGGCTGCACGGTCGGTGAGCGGGGCTTTCACGAGTTGTTGGCACGTTTCGGACGGCCCACACTACAGCGGCTGCTCGAGGACCTTTTTGACAGCAGCGAGCAGATGGTACGCTCAGAGATTGCGGCCATCCCTGACGGCCGCTACCGTGGTGATTCCACGGTCTTTTACGACGGCGTCACCGATGGCAGCACGATGCAGATCGCGCTCGCGGTGACCGTTCAGGGCAATGGCATCACGTTTGATTTCAGTGGCTCGTCGCCACAGACGCCAGGCTTCGTCAATGCCCCTCATGCTGCCACGGCATCGGCGCTGCTGCTGACCTTCCTGATGCTGATCAACCCGGAGATTCCGCACAACGCCGGCATCCTGCGGCCGATCAAGATCATCAACCCCGAGGGCTCCTTCCTCAACGCACGGTTCCCGGCAGCCACCACGTTCGGCAATTCAATCACAGGACCGACTTCGGACGCCGTCTTTCGCGCCATGGCACAGGCGCTGCCAAAGGTGGTCACCGCAGGCTGGAACCGCTTCCTTGGCTTTGCCGTCTCAGGCGACGACCCGCGGCACGCGAACCACCGACGCTATGCCGATATCCTGTTTCTGTCTCTCAAGGGCGGATCCGGTGCGACACACGGCGCAGACGGCTATGACCACATCGGCCTGATCAACTGCGCCGGCGGCATTCTGGCGCAGGATTACGAGATGTTCGAGATTCACAACCCACACTTGCTGCGCAAGCACGAATACCTGAGCGACAGTGCTGGCGCTGGTCAGTGGCGTGGTGGCCTGGGTGTCGAGACCGAGTTCGAGATGCTTGGCGACAACGTGACCGGTGTCGCTTTTGGCGATGGCATTGAGGAAGCTGCGCGAGCCTTTGGTTTCTTCGGTGGCGGGGCCGGCTCGCGCAATGCCATCGTGCTGACCTATCCCGACGGCAGCCAGCGGCGGGTGAAGTCCAAGGAAATCATTCGCGGGATCCCGCCCGGTACCGTATTCCACCAGCTCGCCGGCGGCGGCGGCGGCTATGGCGATGCCTTTGATCGGCCAGCCGAACTGGTCGCGACCGACGTGCGCGCCGGGGTGGTCAGTGTGCAGGCGGCAGGCGAAGACTACGGAGTGGTCGTCGATGCCGGCAATGGTGTGGTTGACACCGCTGGCACGGCGCGCCTGCGTGCGCGACGCAAACCCAGGAGCACGGCATGACTTCGGCGACGACGACACCGCCCCCCTACATTGACCACATCGGCATCATCGTCTCCGATCTTGATCAGGCGGTCAAAAGGCTGAGCCCCTTGTTCGGGACTCCGGCAAGAATCAAGGAACTCACCGAGGTCGGCCTGCGCGTGGCCGAGTTCGACGCTGCCAATGTGGTCATCGAATTGCTGCAATACACCAGCGCTACAAGGGGCTTCGCGCAACAGGTAATGGGTGAGCGGCTCGGATTGAATCACCTGTCGGCACGGGTGACCGATGTGGAGCAGTCGATCACCACCTTGCAGCAAAGCGGCTTTACGCCGATGGCCGGTTTTCCACGTCAGGGGGCGCATGGCCGGGTCGCTTTTTTCGAGCCTGACGCCGTGACTGGCTTGCTGTTTGAAGTTTGCCAGCTTGACGCGAAGGAGCACCCCACATGATGGCCGCACAGGATCCGCAACGCCGGCTCTGGAACGAGCGCGTCGAGTTGATGTCGCACGACGAAATGCGCGCGCTGCAGCTCTCGCGGCTGCAGCGACAAGTCGCCTACAACCACGCGCATTCGCCCTATTACCGCGAACGGCTCGACGCGGCTGGCATCGCGCCTCGCGATATTTCGAGCTTCGACGATTTCACCCATGTGCCCTTGATGGACAAGGTCGAACACAGGCGCGTGCAGGAGGAGTCGCTCGTGCGCCACGGCACGCCCTTCGCCTTGCTGGCCTGTGCGCCACGGGAAAAAATCGTTCGCGTTAGCGCTACTTCTGGCACCACCGGCATGCCTACGCTGTACACACTCACCGCGCACGACGTTGCGGTGGTCAACGAGATGCATGCACGCAAATACTGGCGTGCTGGCATACGGCCCGGGCACGTGATGGTGCAGGCGCTGTCTTTGTCGATGTTCACCGGCGGACTACCGCTTTCACAGGGCATACAGCATCTGGGCGCCTGCGTGGTGCCCGTCGGCATCGAAGGGGGTACGCAGCGGGTGCTCGACTTTGCTCACCTGACCCGGCCCGACGCGCTGATCGCCACGCCCTCCTTTGGACAGTACCTGATAGAACAATGTCCCACGCTCACGGGCAAGCCTGCCAACGAGCTGGGCTTTCGTTGGTTCTTCTGCGCCGGTGAACCCGGTGGCGGCAACCCGGGCCTGCGCCGGCTGCTGGCCGATGGTTTCGATGCCAAGGTGTTTGACCACACCGGGGGCGGCCACGCCTTTCACGGCATCTCATGCGACGAATCACCCGACGAATACAAGGGCATGCACTTCACATCTGAAGACCATTGCCTGCTGGAGCTGGTCGACCCGCATACGCACGCGCCGATCGCGCTGGCTGAGGGTGCCGTTGGCGAGATGGTATTTACGTTCCTGGATTGGGAGGGCGGGCCCTTCATGCGCTATGCGCTGGGCGACCTGATCCAGGTCTGGACCAAGCCGTGCAGCTGCGGCATGCCAGGTCTGCGCTTCAAGATCGTGGGGCGCACAGACGACATGCTGATCATCAAGGGCGTGAACCTGTACCCCGAGGCGATTCGCCAGGTGCTGATGGGCTTTGCACCGCGTGTGACGGGGAGCTTTCGCATCCGCTTGCGCGAACCGGGTCCCAAGGTCGTGCCACCACTGCACTTGCGCATCGAACATGGTCCCGACCTTGCCCAAGCCGATCTGCCAGAACTTGAAGCCCAGTTGCAGACCCGAATGCGCTCTGAACTGCGTGTTGCGCCACTGATCGAGTGGCTGGCACCCGGCATACTGCCGCGCGAGGCACACAAGACGAAGTTCATCGAGATCGTCGGTGACGTTGGCCACTGAACAAGGAGCACACTCCATGGACCTGAAGCTGAGCGGTCGCCGCGCCCTGATTACCGGCGGCTCCAAGGGGATCGGCTTGGCCATCGCCCGCCTGCTGGCAAACGAAGGTTGCCACCTGGACCTGGTTGCGCGATCAGCCGACGACCTGGAGAGCGCAGGCGAGGAACTGCGTCAACGTCACGGTGTCGAGGTGAGGGTTCATGCCATTGACCTGGCTGGACGGGGGCGAGCCGAAGAGTTGGCAGCCTTGTGCACGGACATCGACATTCTCGTCAACAATGCCGGTGCCACACCGCGTGGCAGCCTGCTTGATGTCGAAGAAGACCGCTGGCGCGCCGCCTTCGACCTCAAGCTGTTTGGCTATATCAATCTGTCGCGTGCTTTCTATCGACAGATGAAGGCGCGCCACAGCGGCGTCATCATCAACATCATTGGCAACGGCGGCGAACGACTCGACGCCGGCTACATCGCCGGCGCCACTGGCAACGCTGCGCTGATGGCCTTCACGCGCGCGCTTGGCGGCGCCAGTGCGACCGACGGTATCCGTGTGGTTGGCGTCAATCCGGGTCCGGTGGCGACGGAGCGTCTGGTTGGCCTGATGAAGACCGAGGCCAGTACACGCCATGGCGACCCCGCCCGTTGGCGCGAATTCGAAGCCGGGTTTCCCTTCGGACGCGCTGCCACTGTTGAGGAAATCGCTGCCACAGTGGCCTTGCTCGCCTCCGATCTGTCGTCGTACACCACCGGCACCATCATCACCATCGACGGCGGCATGGCAAACAGGGGTTCGCTCATCTGACCGAGATTTTGACTGCGATTTTGCTGGACTGCCCTTTGTATTCGGTATACGATATGCGCTGATGAAGCCGGTCCTGACCAACTGTTCTGGTTCGGTGCCCGGCCCAGCTCAAATTGCCGCGAGAACTCAGGAAGACCCCATGCAAGTGCCGCAAAACAACCCACTTCTTCAGACGCCCACCCGCAGCTTGCCGCGCCATGTCGCCGTCATTGGCGCAGGCTCGATCGGACCGGACATCGGCTACTACCTCAAGAGTACGCTGCCCGACCTCAAGCTGACATTGATCGACATCTCGCAGGCCGCCATCGATGGCGCGCTGGGCCGCTTTGCCGAGTACGCCAACAAGGCGCTGGCCAAGGGCAAGATGAACGCACAACAGGCAGCTGCGGTGCAGCAGAACGTTCACGGCAGCACCGACTACGATGCCATCAAGGGCTGTGACTGGGTGATCGAAGCCGCCACAGAAAACATCGACCTCAAGCGGCGCATCTTTGCGGCGATTGAAGCGCGTGTGGCCAGCGACGCCGTCATCACCTCCAACACCAGTTCCTTGCCGGCAGAGCGCATTTTTTCCGATCTCCAGCACAAAGAGCGCGCCACCGTCACCCACTTCTTCGCGCCAGCCTGGCGCAACCCGGCGGTCGAAGTGATCGACTGGCCCGAGGCAGCGCCCGCGCTGGTCGCCTGGCTGCGCTGGGTTTTCTGCAGCACCGGCAAGCTGCCCCTGGTAACCAGCGACGCGCCGTGTTTTATGCTGGACCGCATCTTCGACAACTGGTGCAATGAGGCCGCGCTCCTGCTCGGCCAGGCGACGGCTTCGGAAGTCGATACGGTGGCCACCGAGTTCGTGCATGCCGGACCCTTCTTTGTGCTGAACCTGGCGCACGGCAACCCGATCATCACTGAGACCAACACCTTGCAGGCCGACGAAGAAGGCGAGCACTACCGTCCGGCCCCCATCTTCAAATCCGTACAGAAGTGGCTTACCGTCGCACCTGGAAAGCGCGTTGAGGTGCCGGCCGCAACAGCGCAGGCCATCAGGGACCGCCTGTTGGGCATTCTGTGGTCGCAATCGGTGGACATTCTGGACCGTGCCATAGGCACACCGGCCGACCTTGACCTGGGTTGCTGCACCGCGCTGGGCTTCAAGAGCGGGCCGCTGGCCCTGCTGCGCCAGACACCGTTGGCGGAGGCGCAGCGCATCCTGGACCGGCTGGCACAGGAGCGAGCCGGCATGCCCATGCCGCGCAAACCACTGGCTGACTACCTGCGTTTTGAGCGCCATGTGTTGGTGGACGATCTGGACGGCGTCAAGGTCATCACCCTGCGCCGCCCCGAGGCCCTGAATGCCTTACATGATGAAATGACGGATGAAATTCTGGCGGTGATCCGGCGTTTTGAGAACGACCCTGGCGTGGCCGGATTTGTCATCACCGGTTATGGCAACAAGGCATTTTGTGCTGGTGCAGACATCGGCCGCTTCCCTTCTATGCTCGGTGACAAGGCTGCAGCAGCACAGTATTCACGCGACTGCTCGCGCCTCTTGGTGCATCTGGACAGTATGCAAAAGCCCGTGGTGGCTGCCCTCAACGGCATGGCCCTGGGCGGCGGTTTTGAGTTGGCGATGCGCTGCCACGCGCTGGTTGCCATAGAGAACAGCTGGATGCAACTGCCCGAGGTCAGCCTGGGCATCCTGCCCGGAATCGGCGCCATGGTCGTACCCTACCGTCGTTGGCCGCAGGCCGCAGGCACCTTCCACGCCATGCTGCGGCGCTGCGAAAAGCTCAAAGCCAAACAGGCCCTGGCGCTCGGCGTGGTGGATGCGCTGGCGAAAGATTCTTCCGAGTTGATTGCCCTGGCGGTGGCGCGCGTGCAGGCCCTGGCGCAGGGGCATAGTCGTATTGCCGACGCACCCGTCGCCGTCCCCGCCTTCGAGCCCATGGACGGCAAGGCGGCGAGTGGCATGATCTTGAGTCCAACTACGCTCGCCTTGCTGGAACGTGCCGTGCAGCAGGCGGCAGAAGCGCCGACCTTGGCAGCAGCGCTGGAGATCGGTTACCTTGCCTTTGGGGACAGCGCCTGCACAGCGGCCGCCCGTGAAGGCATCGCGGCCTTTGGCGAACGACGCGCACCGGACTTTGCCCGGGTAGGGTGAGTGACCCGCCCCCTACCGGCCGACCGTCAGTATGCTGGTAGCTCAATGTAATTGCAGATCACTCACGCATACAACTTTGCCAGCACACCTGCCAGGCCAGCCTGCGGATCCCAGCCGCGATACCGGTACGCGATCGTTCCTTGCGGGTCGATCAGGAAGATCGACGGGGTGTCCGAGCACGAGTAGTAGGTGCAACTCAGGTACTCGCGGTTGTAATACTGGCAGGCGTCGTCGGTATCTGCGACCAAGGGGTAGTTGACCCCATAGGTTTGAGACCAGGCGTTCAGATCCGCTGGCCCGGCGATGCGTAATTCCGAATTCGGAGCGACCAGCACCGACAGCACCTCAAGACCGGCAGGGTGGTATTGGCTATAGATAGACGACAGCACTGGAGCGAAGTTGCGCGCACCGGCGCAGAACCATGCACCGAACGTGACGAGAGCCCACTTGCCACGCAGGGCACTCAGAGTGTGGAGTTGCCCGCTCGCATCGAGCCCCTTGAAGTTGGGCGCCGGGTCGCCGGGCATGATGGCGACGTAGGCGAACAAGGTGTTATCGAAACCCGGGGTCAAGTTCAAGTCCCAGGTGCCCGAATCGGGGATCGCCTTGCCATTAAGCTGCAACCATAGCTTGGCGTTGTCCGGCACGGCTTTGATGGCGTAAGCAGCGCCCGGACGCACCTGTGCGCCGCCGGTGATCCCAATGTTATCGCCCGGAAGCCTCGTCTCAGCCCAATCGAGAACCAGGCCCAGGTTTACGCCCCCGGAACTGTGGATGGACAGGTGGTAGGTGCCGTCACAACTGGGGAGCGATGGCCCTCCGCAAGACGGGGTGCTATTCGCAGGACTGTTCAAATTCTTGGTCGTCACTAACAATGACGATGCCGGGCTGGATCCTGATCCGCCCACACCATCCCCACCGCCGCCACCGCAACCGGAGAGCCAAACAGAAGACGGTAACCCCATGCTGAGCAGGGCCGCAATCGCAGATCTTCGGTTGAATCCCTGTGACTCGCGTGTCAATGCAACAGGGTCGGTGTTGAACTTGCTACTCATCGCTGCCTCCAATTACAAATCCATATCGGCGAAATCGCCAGTCCAGTTTAGTAAGAAAGAGAAGATCGCAAAGGGGGGACACAGGCACTGCCTTGCGCAGCAATGTTTTGATTACCCGGGCTTCGAAGTACCGCACGTCCGAAAGATTTCTCGGTGGGAATTTTAGTAAGTGACTGTGAAATGTTTTGTGAACTAGTTCACACTCGTGCCGGCTTTCTGGAAGTTTTGCGTGAGACGGTCGTTTGTCTTTCTGCAAATTTGACCAGTGAACATGAACGAATATCCGTTGTCGAGTGCGGCCGACCCGAACGTGCCTGTGCCGATCTACCTGGTTCCCGTCAGAGCAAACATGACACCTTCAGGGTCAAGACCATTCACGATCCATCCTCCGCCCGGAACTTCCATCGGGCCGTGAATCACTTGACCACCGGCTTCAACTATGCGACGGGCCGCGAGTTCGATTCCGTCAACCCGAAAATACACAAGCCAAGCTGGTCGCGCAAAGCGGGCGTCGGTCATGATGCCGCCAAGATCGCGCCCCCCGATACTGAGCAACTGGTAGACGCCCATGGGACCCATGTCCACACTACGTGATTTACCCCAGCCGAACTGCCCGCAATAGAAGTCCGTAGCGCTAACGCCATCGGTGGCATGCAATTCGTGCCAAGCCCCGTGCCCTGGGCTGTCGGGGCTGTACGCAGTGCTCTTCTCGTCACTCGATCCGCGCATCACATAAAACGGCGCGCCTTGCGGATCCAACAGCATCGCGATACGCCCAACATTCGCAATGTCGAATGCAGGCATCAGGACCGAACCGCCGGTGGCGGTATTCGCGCAAACGCAAGCGTCAACATCGTCGACGCCGATGTACATCATCCAACATGGCGCCGCACCCTGCTTGCACATGTCATCGGTCAGTTTGAATACGCCGCCGACCAAACCGTCGCCTGCGTTGATCATGCGGTAGTCCATCGTTGAACCCGTCGGGGGCGTCTCGTCAATTTGCCAACCTAAAACGGCTGCGTAAAAGCGACGCGCTGCTAAAGGGTCTTTGGACATCAACTCGTACCAAATCGGCGTACCGTGGCGGTCACTCATGTCGGTCTCCTTGTCAAGACATTCAATTTGAAATTGTCGGCATTGGGTCAAACACGCGCATTATCTGACCGTTCCGATCCAAGGATTCAATCAGAACCTGAAGTTTGCCGAGACGGCATTCGCCGGGACGCATACTTGGTGTGGCTGGCAGGGGGCAGGTCACCCGGGAAAAACCGGCGAGCCCGGATGAAGCGGCGGAGAAATGTCCCAAATGCGTTTTATGGTCCTGCGGCAGTGACGCCACGTGCGTCGAGCAGGAAGTCCGTCACCAAGTCGGCAAAGCGCTGCGGCATCTGGTCCGGCAGCGGCACCATACCGCCTTCGATTTCGACATAACGACTGCCAGCGATGGAACCGGTCAGCGGTTTCGCGCTGGGGTAGGCGTGCGGGTCGGCGGTCGGTGCGATCACCAGCACCGGGCAGCGAATCAAGGGCAAGCGTGTTTCCATCACATAACGTGCTACCACGGCGTGGCCCTCGACGGCGCGCGCTCCAGCCTTGAGCGCATCGACCATGAAGCGATCCAGCAAATCGATGTCACCCGCCGGGTACCAGGGTTGGCGTTGCCGCCACAACTCGCTCAAATGCGAGCCGTCGCTCAAGTGCACAGCGTTGTCGATGCGTACCGGCCCTGCGTGGCTGGCGCGAAAGTCGGCATTGACCAGTGGCGCAGCGGACAGCACGACAGCCTCAATGCGGTCGGGGCACGCGGCCGCCATCTCGATGGCGATGGCAGCGCCGGTATGGTGCCCGACCACTGAAAGGCGTGTTATGCCCAGCGCATCGGCCAGGTCGATGGCGGTTTGCGCCCAATGCTCAATCGAGTCCTGGCCAAGTGGTGGTTTCGATGAATCACCAAAACCAATGGTGTCCATCGCGATGGCGCGAAAACGCCGCCCCAGCATCGGCAAGACATCGCGGTACTCATCCCAGGAACGCGGCGTCTGGTGCAGCAACAACACGGGCTTGGCATGCTGCCCACCGCACTCGGCGTAGTGGATCTGCCCAACCGCGAGATCAGCAAATGCGCGCCGGATGTTCATTCGCGCGTTTCGCTGGCAGGCGCTTGCCAGAGTCCCGCGTGCCTGAGCATGCCGAGCGTGCGCGACAGTACGTCGCGCCGATAGGCACCGACATCGCGACCCTCGTATTGATAGAAACCGCTGCCACTCGTCAGGCCGAGTCGCCCTTCTTCAATCATGCGGTCCACGATGGCGGGTGCGGTGTAACGCTGCGGGTTGATCGATGCCGACATTTCCCGGCTGGCATGGTGCAGGATGTCACAGCCGCCAAAGTCGATGAATTCGACCACGCCGATGGCCGCAAAGCGCAGGCCCATACCGTAACGCGTGGCCTTGTCGATTTCTTCGGCTGTGGCTGCGCCCTCCTCGATCATGCGGGCCGCTTCGTTCATCACCAGCGCCTGCAGTCGCGGCACGATGTAGCCCGGCGTTGCCCCGCACACCACCGGGAGCTTGCCGATGGCTTCCATCAGCAATTTGGTGCGCGCCAGCACCTCGGGGTCGGTACCGGGATGGCAGCTGAGCTCGACCACAGGGATCACATAAGCGGGATTGAGCCAGTGCATGTTCAGGAAGCGTTCGGGCCGGCGCACCAGCGCCGCCAACTGCGTGACAAGAATGCTGCTGGTGGTCGATGTCAATATCGCATCGTCGCGGCAGCAGCGGTTGAGCTGCTCGAAGGCCTCGCGCTTGGCCGCGAGGGTTTCAGGCACACCTTCAAACACCAGATCCGCAGACTGCAGCGCCGCAGGAGCATCAGCCGCATTGACGAAGTTGACGCGCGCTGCGATGGTCTGAATCTGCTTGGTTTCGATCACGCCGAGCTGGGCCAGACCCGACAGGCTGGCCTCGATCTCGGCTTGCGCTTCAGCACGAAGCTCTTGCCAGGCCAGGGCGCTGCGCACTCGCAAGTCGATTAACGAGATACGATGCCCGGCATATGCAAAAGCGATCGCGATGCCGCGCCCCATGCGCCCCGCGCCAACCGCGGCAAAGCGCGGCAGTGGCCTATGTCCCATCGTGCAAGCGCTGCCGGAGCTGTGCCGGTGTCAGGCTTGAGAGACCGAGGGACTCGAACGTGCGTGGTCCCATGCGCAGATCGCGGCCCAGAAAGCCGCCAGCGATGGCCAGCAAGCCATGCGCGATTGGCGCATCCACACCAGCATAACGTGCCGCCGAGGCCAGAAAAGCCAGCCCCAACTCGGTGTCTTCGGTGATGTAGCGGTGACTATGGAGATCGATGTTCTCGCGCCAGTCGCCCGACTTGACGAGCTGCTTGTGTGCATCGCCATACATCCATCGATCATTGTTGTAATGATCGGCCAGCGGATAGTGAGGTCCGCTGTGGCCCAGCGCCTCTCGCACCGCGATGCGTTCCTGATCCAAACGGTCGGTCACGTCACGCACGGCGCGCTGCGTGCCTTCGTTGTGGATGTCCCAGCGCTCAAAGTGCTGCAGCGGTGCGGCGTTCATCACCATCAGCGGTGGATGGATGATGGGGCCTGCGTTCATCAGCGCTCCGGACAGCGCGTCGCCACACGCATGCGCGCTGGGATAGGCCTCGCGGATCACGCTGATTGCTGCGTCCGACTTCCGCGCTGGATAGACGCCGGTTGGCAGATGGATGGCGCGGATCGTGACATTGACTTCGCGCTCGCCGTGCTTGCGCGCCAGATAGGGAAGCGTGCCGGTCTCGGCCCAGGCCAGGTCAGCCCGGTTGCCGGCTGTCGCCACTTGCCGCGCCATGACATAGCTGCCAAAGGTGCCAGGAGGAAGAAATATGACCTGACCATCGACCAGGTGCGGCGCCATGGCACGGGCGATGTCTTGCTGCGCGATCGCTGGTGCGGGGATGACGATCAGCTCGACGTCCCGCAATGCCTCTGCCATAGAAGCCGTGGCAAGGGCGAGCGGCACCTCACGCTGGCCGTTGGCGTCTTTCAGCGTGACGGAGCCAGCTTGCAACAGCGGCTGCAGGGCCGCAGCGTCACGCCGCCATAGGCGAACTTCATGCCCTGCTTCGGACAGATCGGCGGCGGCGGCGTAAGCGCCGTGGCCGCCGCCAAGTATTGCAATTTTCATGGGTCGAGACTACTCTGGCTTGGCACCGGTGAGTGCGATCATGCGCTGGTAGCGCTCGATGTCGCGGCGCACCAGCGCTTCGAGTTCAGCCGGACTGCCGGTGGTGGCGTCCAGGCCGGCCACAGCGATGCGCTCGATCACTGCCGGGTCGTGCATGATGGTGCGAATTTCACGGTTCAGCCGCGCCACCACGGCCTCGGACGTCCCCGCAGGGGCCAGGATGGCATACCAGTCGACCAGCGCGAACTCCGGGTAGCCGCTCTCGGCAATGGTGGGCACGTCGGGCGCGACCGCGTTGCGCTTCGGGCTGGTGACGGCCAGCGCCACCAGCTTGCCTGCCTTGGCCTGGCGGATACCGTTGCCAGCAACGACCAGCGACAGACTGACCTGGCCACCGACCAGATCGATCAGGGCCTGACCGCCGCCCTTGTAAGGAATGTCCAGGATGTCGATCCCGGCCAAGCGCTTGAACCACTCGAAACCGAGGTAATGCGGGCTGCTGGGCCCGAGCGACGCGAACGACAGGCGCCCCGGTTGGGCCCGCGCCAAGGCCACCAACTCGGGCAGCGACCGCGCACTCAGCGAAGGATGGGCCACCAGCATCAGCGGCGAAGTGGTCAGCTGCGCGACAAAGGCAAAGTCCTTGAGCGAGTTGTACGGCAGCGCCACGCCGTAGGCAGCATTGATGGCGTGGATGTCGGTGGTCAGCAAGAGTGTGTGACCGTCGGGCGCCGCCGAGGCAACTGCGCGCGTCGCGATGACGGAGTTGCCACCGGGCTTGTTCTCGACCATTACCGGCACGCCGAGCGCTGCCGTCAGGCGCTCGGCCAGAGCGCGCGCCACCACGTCCGTGCCGCCGCCGGGCGCGAAAGGCACGATGATGCGCACCGGTTGGCTTGGAAAATCAGCCGCGCCTGCCTGAACCGCCAGACACAGTGTGAACACACCGAGCAGGAATGAAAACAAACGTCTCATGGTAATCACCTCGTTCTTCAGGTCCGGATCCGGTCGCCGCGCTCAGGCAGCGCCACCAAAGCCCAGATAGGTCTCGACGATACGCGGGCTCGCGGAGAGTTCCGCTGCGGCACCGCTTAGCGCCACCTCGCCGGTCTCCAGCACATAACCGCGGTCAGCGATCTGCAGGGCGGCACGGGCGTTTTGCTCGATCAGCAGGATCGCCACGCCGGTGTCGCGTAGTTCGGCAACGATGTGCAGGATGTCGCGCACGATGCGCGGCGCCAGGCCCAGGCTGGGTTCGTCCAGCATCAACAGGCGTGGCTTGGCCATCAGGGCGCGCCCGATCGCCAGCATTTGGCGTTCACCACCCGACAACGTGGCGGCGAGTTGCTGGCTGCGCTCGCGCAGGCGCGGAAAACGCTTGTAAATGGGTTCAAGGTCCCGATCTGCTCGGCGCTCACCTGAGCGTACCCGGTGGAAAGCACCCAGACGCAGGTTGTTCTCGACCGTGAGTTCGCCAAACAGCTCACGTCGCTCAGGTACCAGCGACATGCCGTCCGCCACGCGTGCCTCGACTTCCTGCCCAGCCATGTCGGCGTTGCTGTAGCGTACGCTGCCGCTGCTCGGAAGCAGGCCCATGATGGCCGCCAGCAAGGTCGTCTTGCCGGCACCATTGGGTCCGATCACGGTAACGATGCTGCCTGCCTCGACGTCCAGGCTCACACCATGCAAGGCCTGCACCTTGCCGTAGCTCACCACCAGATCGCGCACCTGCAATAGAGGCGTGCTCATTCAATGCCTCCCAGATAGGCTTCGATCACTGCCGGGTTGCTCTGGATCTCCTGCGGCAAACCCGCCGCCAGTTTTTCACCAAACTCCATCACCACAAGGCGGTCCACCAAGCCCATCACAAACTCCATGTCATGCTCGACCAGCAGGATCGTCAGGCCTTCGGCGCGCAAGCGCTGTAGCAACTCGGACAAGGCGCGTTTTTCGCCGTAGCGCAGACCCGCCGCCGGCTCGTCAAGCATCAGCAGTACGGGGTCGGCCGCCAGGGCGCGTGCAATCTCGACGATGCGCTGTTGTCCGAGCGGCAGACTGCCGGCTGCGTCGTGCATGTGCTCGCCAAGACCGACGCGCTCAATTTGCCGTGCCGCTTCAGCCAGCAATTGCGCCTCTTCCGACCGGTCCGCTCGCAGCATGGCGGCCAGCGTGCCCTTGGCGCCACGCAGGTGCGCACCGAGTGCAACGTTGTCCAGCACGCTCATGTTGGAGACCAGATTGACATGCTGGAAAGTGCGTGCCAGACCACTTCGGGCAATCGTACGTGCCGGCAGGCCATCGATAGCTGCGCCCAGCAATTTCACCGAGCCACTGTCGGCGTCCAGGGTACCGCTGAGCAAGTTGAAGACCGTGCTCTTGCCGGCGCCGTTGGGGCCGATCAGGCCCAGAATTTCGCCCGCGTTGATGGAAAACGAAATGTCTTTCACGGCGATCAGGCCACCGAAGCGCTTGTTCAGGCCCTCCACACCGAGAAGCGGTGTTCCGGGCGTGGGGCGCAGGCGAAGTCTGGGCACCGGCGCCTCGGCCGGACGTGCAGGCGCTGCGCCTTTGGGCAGCCAACGGCTGACCGCCGGGGCAATACCGTCACGTGTGCGATGCAGCAACAGGAGCATCAGTGCGCCAAAGACGATGGTCTCGTAATTTGCCGTGGTGTGAAGCACGAAGGGCACGATCTCCTTCAATGACTCTTTCAGAATGGTCAGAATGGCAGCACCCACCACCGCGCCCCAGACCTGGCTGGCACCGCCGATGACGGCCATGAACAGGTAGTCGATACCGGCATTCACACCAAAAGCATGCGGGCTGACGAAGCGCAGGTAGTGAGCATGCAGCCAGCCCGCCAGGCCAGCCAGAACGGCCGCCTGAATGAAGACGACCAGCTTCAGCGCCGCCGTATTGACGCCAAAACTCTCGGCCATCACGCTGCGAAAGCGCAGCGAGCGCACGGCCCGGCCCGCGCGCGAGTCGAGCAGATTGTGGGCCGCGACCAGCGCTGCCGCTGTAAAGGTCCAGATCAGAAAGTAAGCGCGGCGTCCGGTATTGAACTCCCAACCGGCGATGGAGACCGCAGGCAGGTTGTCGATGCCGCTGTACTGACCCAGCTGCGGCAGATTGCCAAACAGATAGTAGATGGCAATGCCCCAGGCGATGGTCGCAATGGACAGGTAGTGCCCGGACAGTCTCAAGGTGACAAAGCCAATCAGCAAGGCCATCGCGGCGACCAGAACGATCGTCGCTGCCAGCGAGCCCCAGGGCGACCAGCCCAGCAGCGTGGTCAGACCGGCCGTGGCGTAGGCGGCGGCGCCGACGAAGGCCTGCTGCCCGAAGGAAACAATGCCCGCCACGCCGGTCATGACGACCAGGCCCAACACAACCAGTGTTGCGAGGCCGATGTAACACATCAGCGTGACATAGAACTCGGGCAATACCACCGGTGCCACACCCAGAGCGAGCAGGCAGACGACGAGTAATCGTTTTGAAGAATTCATGACGCGGCGCTCATTCTTCCTCGTCCTCGACCACCGCGTGCCGCGATACCAGGGAACGCCACAGGAGCACCGGGATGATGAAGGTGAAGACAATGCTTTCCTTCAGTGCACTGGCCCAGAATGAGGCAAAGGCCTCGATCAGACCCACTGCCAAGGCGCCAAGCGCTGCCAGCGGGTAGCTCACCATGCCCCCAAGGATGGCGCCGACGAAGCCCTTCAGACCGATCATCAAACCGGTGTCGTAGTAGATGGTCGTGAGAGGCGAAATCAGGATGCCGGAGAGGGCGCCAATCGCCGCCGCCAGCCAGAACGCCAGGCTCCCGGCCAGCGCACTGGGGATCCCCACCAGGCGCGCACCGATGCGGTTGATGGCGGTGGCGCGCAAGGCTGTGCCGTAAAGCGTGTGCTCGAAAAACAGCCACAGGGCCGTCATGCAGACGAGGCTCGAACCCATCACCCACAGGCTTTGCGCGCTGATGTTGAGCACGCCCAAATCAAACTTCAAATCCGAGATCGGGTTGGTGCGCAAGCCTTCGCCACCGAACAGCACCAGACCCAGGCCGGTGAGCATGTAGTGCGCAGCCATGGAAACAATGAACAACACGAGCACCGACGCGTTCGCCAGTGGCCGGTAGGCAATGCGGTAGAGCATCGGGCCCAGGGGCACCACAATCGCCAGCGTGATCGCCATCTGCAAGGCAGGCGCAAACTTGCGTGGCGCGGCCCAGGCGGCCAGTGCCGCAATGACCAGCGGCAGCCCCAGCTTCAGCACGGCGATGCGCAGCAGGCGAGTTGGCGTCTTGGCGCGCAGCGCTTCCACCGCGTCCATCGCAGCAACCAGCACGGCGCCACCCGCCAGCAGATAGATCGTCCCGGGCACCTGACCGAGTTGCAGGGTGCCCAGGGTCAGCCCGGCGTAGGAAATGAAATCGCCCTGCGGCACGAAGATGATGCGTGTAACCGCAAACACCAGCAACAGCGCCAGCGCCAGCAGCGCGTAGATGGCGCCGCTGGTCACGCCATCCTGAATCAGCCACAGGGCGATATCACCGTTCATGCTCTTACTTCAGGAGGCGCCATTCACCGTTGACCACCTGCACCAGCACGCGTGCGCGCTCATCAAGGCCATTGTGGTTGGCGGCACTCATGTTGTAGACACCGTGGGTGCCGACCACATTCTTGACATTTTCCAGGGCATCGCGCAACGCAGCGCGAAACTCCGGCGTACCGGGCTTGGCCTTCTTCAAAGCCACCGCCGCAGCCGCGTCGAGCAGGAGCACGCCGTCATAGCTGTAGCCACCGAAAGCGTTGCGGCTGCCAGCGCCAAAAGCGGCTTCATAGCGCTTGACAAAGTCCAGCGATACCGCCTTGGTTGGAAAGCTGGGGCTGAGTTCCTCGGCCACGATCAGCGCACCGGTGGGCGCGATGGCCCCCTCGACTGCCTTTTTGCCGGTCTGAATAAAGGGCAGATTGACGGTACCGTGATTGTGATAAATCGGTCCCTTGTAGCCGCGCTCGACCAGCGCGATATGGGGTGTGGCCCCGGGCGATCCGGAGCCGCCGATAACAACGGCGTCGGGCGCCGCCGCCATCACTTTCAAAACCTGCCCGGCAACGCTGGTGTCGGCCCGCCCATAGCGCTCGTTCGTGACGACCTTGAAGCCGTTGCCGTCAGCTAGCCCGGTAATGGCTGTGTACACCATGTCGCCCCAGGTGTCAGAGAAGCCGATGTAACCCACGGTCTTGGCCCCGCGCGCCTTGATGTGCTGGGCCACGGCGCTCATCATCAGTTCGGTCGGTTGCGGCACGACAAAAGTCCACAGTGCACGGTCCGGCGCCAGCGGCGGCAAAGGCGTCAGCGCAACCATGGGTGTCTTGGTTTCAGCCGCAACCTGTGCCATCGCCACTGCTGAAGGCACACCATTGGAGCCCATCAGCGCGTCAACCTTGTCTTCGCTGACGAACTTGCGTGCATTCTTGACGGCGGCGTCCGGTTTCGATTCGTCGTCCAGGATGATGTAGCGCACCGGCTCACCGCCGAGCGTCTTGGGGACCAACTGGAATGCGTTCTTGTAAGGCACACCGAGGGACGCACCGGGTCCGGTCGTACCAAGCGAGACCCCGATCGTGATCTCGGCCTGGCTGGCACCGACAGCAAGAGTGCTGATCAGCGCGAGTACTGCATGTCGTAGCTGCTTCATAAAATCTCCTTTGGTTTTAAATGTGAAAGTGGCCACCGATTGGCGACCGCGCGGACACTCGGGGGAGCCGACGAACTCATGCGACCACACCGGCACTATATAGCGCCTGCACCTCGTCGTTCACAAGCCCGGCCTCTGCCAGCACGCTGCGCGTGTCCTGGCCATACTTAGGTGCGAAGGCAAGATTGCCTTGCGCGCCGTCGATATCGACTGCCATCGGCTGCATACTCACCTTCCGCCCATCGGGGAGGGTGGTGTGTGTCAGCCGGTCGCTCAGGGCTTCGAGTTCGCGCACCTGGCGAATGTCGTGGATGCGCGTTGCCGGAATGGTGGCAGCTCGCAGGTCCTCGAGAATTTCGGCGGCAAGGTGGTGCCGACTGACCTGCGCGATGTCGGCATGGATGGCTTCGCGTTGCACGTGCCGGCCTTCGTTGGTCTGGCGTACCTCATTGCCCACGCGGGCGAACTTGGGGATCGCGGTAAAGCGGCGCCATTGCACATCACTGCCAATGGCCAGGAAAATGAAGCCGTCGCTGGTCGGATAAACGTTGGTCGGGATGAACTTGCGGTGTTCGTTACCGGCACGCGTGATCTCATTGGGCTGACAGCCATAGTCGATCAATGGCAGCACCGTGATGAGCCAAGACGCTGCGGCCTGCAGCATGGAGACGTGGATCTCCTTGCCGACACCTGTTTCGTAACGTTCCAGCAGCGCCTGCATCACGCCGGCATAGACCTCGTCGCCAGCCTTCAGGTCGATTATCGGAATCCCGGCGAGCATGGGTGGCCCCTTCGGGTCGCCTGTGACTTCCATGTAGCCGCTCATGGCCTGGATCACCGGGTCGTAGCCGGGAGCCTCGGGGTAGCGTGGCCCCATGGCTGAAATACCGGCCCAGATCAACTCAGGCTTGACAGCACGCAAGGTGGCGGGATCGATCCCCAGACTTTGATAACGTGCAGGCACCGTGTTGCAGCAGAACACGTCCACATCGAGCTCACGGATCAGGCGCTGGAGCAGTTGGTGACCCCGCGCATCCTTCAGGTTCAGCGCGATCGCTTCCTTGCCGACGTTGGGTGCGACAAAATAGCTGCGCCGGTCATCGTCGGCGATGCGACTGCCAATGTAGCGGTTCGGATCACCCGGCAAGCCCTGCCCGCTGGGTGTGGCCTCGACACGGATGACGCGCCAGCCCAATTGCGCAAAGCGCAGCGTGGCGTAGGGCATGGAAAGCGCCTGCTCCATGGACAGGACAGTGCGACGTTTCATGCAATCTCCGCTAGGTAGTTCATTTCAGAAGCCATATAAGGTCTGCCGCTCAGCCGCCTGCGATCGGCGGGGCCAACATGACCTCGTCCTCGTCGTGCACGGGATGATTGCGATCTGCGTAGCTGAGATTGACCGAGACCAGCACGACATCGATGTACTCGAACGCTTTCCTGAAGCGCTCGTCCTGCGTCGATAACCAGTCAAGCAGCATGCCCACATTTTTGACCTTGGTGGGCAAGACGATGTGTTCGGAGTCGCATCCCATGCTGTCTCTGAGCCACGCGAAGTACTGAAGCTTCATTGGTGCTCGATCCGCCCTAACTGCGGGACTGCCTCAATTCATGGATGGCGCGGGCAACGGTCTCTGGCGCCATCGGTGGATTGAAGATGCGCACGCCGGTTGCGTTGTACAGCGCGTTGGCGATCGCCGGCGCAATGACGATCGTCGGCAGCTCGGAGATACCCTTGGCGCCATACGGCCCTTCAGCGCAATTGCTCTCGATAAAGTGCATGTCGAGGGGCGGCATCTCTGGCGCCGTGATGAGCTTGTAATCGCGAAAGCACGGATTGGTCAACAGGCCACTTTCGATCCGCATGTTTTCGCTCAGGGCGTAGCCCAGGCCAATGGCAATACCGCCTTCGACCTGACCTTCGAGCCCCATTCGGTTAATGACCCGGCCGACATCCTGTGCCACCGTAATCTTGTCAACCTTGATCTCGCCGGTCAGCGTGTCGACGGTGATTTCTGCGATGTGCACGGCGTGAGAATACGCTGCTGAGTGGTCGGAGATGTGCTTGGCCCCCTCAGGCTCGCTCTTGGGCTCGTAATAGTCGGTGACCATCACCAGTTCAGGTACGGCCTGGAAATGCATTTGCCGCAGCAGACGGTCCAGTTTGATGATCGGCGTGCCGTCACTCTCGCGCACGACCGAGCCGCCGCGCAGGTCCAGGTTCTTGGCCGGTTCGCCGAGCATCGTCTCGGCGGCGTGCAGGATCTGCGCTTTGGCCTTTTGTGCGGCACGGCGGGTTCCGTTGCCGGCAATGAAGGTGGTGCGCGAGGCGTGCACACCGACATCCCACGGAGCGATGTCGGAATCGTTATTGACGAGCGTAACGTGCTCCAGCGGCACGCCCAGTTCTTCAGCGACGATCAGGGTGATCACGGCATCGATGCCCTGACCGATTTCAGAGGCACCGGAAATGACTGTCACCCGGGCGTAATCGTCCATCTTGAGGATGGTGCCGATACCGTCCGACTTGTGGATCTTGGCGCCGCCGGCATTGTGAATCGACGAGGCCAGGCCAATACCCTTCTTGTAGCGCCCGGGTTTGCCCCGCTCTGCAGCGAACTCCTTGCGCTTGCGGCTGTAATCGCAAGCTGCTGCCGCCGTCTCCAGACATTCCACCAACGCGCATTCGCGCAGGAAGGATTTCTGCGGCGTGACTTCACCGGATAGCTGCGAGTTCTTGATATGGAATGCGAGCGCATCCATGCCCACCATGTCGGCCAGCATGTCCATCTGCTGTGCCGTAGCGTAGGTGGTCTGGACGTTGCCGTAGCCGCGGAACGAGCCGGCGTAAGGGTTGTTGGTGTAAATCGCCTGCGCCTTGAAGTCCACTACCGGCACCCGGTAGTGGCCCGAGGTGGTGCGCATCATGATGACGGGAATGGTAGGGCCCCAGGAGGTGTAGGCGCCGTTGTCCAGCAACACGTCAGCGCTGCGGAAAGTGAGCACACCTTCGCGGTTGCAGCCGGTGCGCATATGGATGATCGCCGCCTGGCGCGTTGGCGAGGCCTTGAACTCCTCCTCGCGCGAATAGATGACCTTCACCGGCCGGCCGGTCTTCCTGGCCAGCAACGCAGCAATGGGTTCGTAAGGGTAGACGTCGAGCTTGGAGCCGAAAGCGCCGCCGACGGGCGGCTGCATGACCCTGATGTCACCAGGATCAATGCCCAGTGCCGGGGCAAGATCCATCTTGTAGTTGTACGGATACTGGGTCTGCGTCCAGATCGTCAGCTTGCCGTTGTGGTCGAAGTCGGCGATGGCGCAGGAAGTGCCCATGCAGCAATGCGTCACGTGGTGCGGCCGGAACACCGAGTCCACGACAAAGTCGGAAGCCGCTACTGCCGCGGCGAGGTCACCGTGCTTGAACTCGAAATGCAGGCTCTTGTTGCCGGCGAAGTTCTCGTGGACCAGCGCTGCGCCTTCCCTGGCGCCCGCTTCGGGTGAGAACACGCCTGGAAGATCCTCGTACTCGACTTCGATGAGTTCGAGCGCGCGGCTGGCAATCTCTTGCGTTTCGGCCGCGACCGCTGCTATCTCATCGTGCTCGCAGCGCACTTTGTCCTTGAGCGCGACGTTGTCCCGCACGAAGCCGAACTTGAGTCCGGCGGTATCCTTGCCGGTCAGGACCGCATAAACGCCTGGCAGCTTTTCTGCCGCCGAGGTGTCGATGCGGACGATCCTGGCATGCGCTCGTCCGGCGAACAGCACCTTGCCGATCAGCATTTGCGGCAGCACCATGTCATTGATGTAACGCGTCTTGCCTGTTGACTTGTCGGGGGCGTCGGGCTTCTTGACGCGCTGGCCGATCAGGGTGGTCTTGGTGATGGGTGAAATGCTGGCGTTCTTTTGCATGACTTGGCTCTCTTCAGGAGTGTGCGGTCGGAGGTATGACAGGGCGCTCGCTTAGCAGCGACCGCAGCACTTCTTCGTCTCGACCACGGCCTCCACGGCATCCAGCACCTTGGTGTAGCCGGTGCAGCGGCAAAGATTGCCCTCGAGGCCCCGTTGCGCTTCTTCGCGCGTCAGCTTGGGATTGTTTTCGACCAAGTAGTCGGCCTGCATGATCATGCCCGGCATGCAGAAACCGCACTGAATGGCGCCGTGGTCGACGAAGGCTTGCTGCATCGGATGCAGGCCCTCGGGTGTGCGCAGGCCTTCGATGGTCACAAGTTCGCGTCCATCACAATCAACGGCGTACATCAGGCAACTGTTGAGGGTCTGGCCGTCGACCTTGATCGTACAGGCACCGCATTCGCCTTCGCCGCAGGCATACTTGGTTCCGGTCATGCCGAGCTTGTCACGCAGCATGGTCAGGGTCTTCATGGTCACCGGCACGTTCAGGCAAACATCCCGGCCATTGAGCTTGAAGCGGATTTCAGTTTCCACGGACTTCATTGAGCACCTCTTCAAGGAACACACGAACAAGATGGCCGCGGTACCAGGCACTGGCACGCACGTCATCGATGGGTTTGGCATCCTCCACGGTCGCGGCCACTGCCGCGGCGATGGTCGGGACGTCGAGCAACTTGCCTTCAAGCGCAGCCTCTACATGGCGGGCCCGCAGGGGAGTCGGCGCGACCGACCCCATGGCCACTCGCACAGCGCTGAGTGTGCCGTTGGCGACACGTGCGCCAATGGCAACCGAAACGGTGGAAATTTCAAGCGCAGGACGCGGGCCCGACTTGCGAAACCTGCCGACAAAGTCGGCCGCAGGCCGGTCGAACAGCACAGCGGTCAGCAGTTCCTGCGGCAGCCTGACGGTTTTGCCGGGGCTGACGAAGAATTGATCGAGCGGTATTCTCCGCGTCTGCACCGCGCCGTCGCGCCAGCAGGCGAGTTCAACCGAGGCGCCAAGTACCAGCAGAGGCGGGCTCATGTCGCTGGCCGGCGAGGCGTTGCAGAGGTTGCCACCTAACGAAGCGGCGTTGCGAATCTGGTCGCTGGCGAAATGCTCTGCAGCCTCGACCAGCACTGGCGCGACTTCAGCGAGAGCAGGGTTGCGACGGATTTCGCTGATGGTCGTTGCGGCGCCGATGCGAACCTGGGCACCTTGGGCCTCGATGCCGCCCAACCCTTCAATGCGGCGAATGTTCAGCAGCTTTGCTGTGTACTGGCGTACACCGGATTCGGTCTGTGGCGCCAGATCCGTGCCGCCACACAGTACGGTGGCGTCACCGTCCGCCATCGCCTGCAATGCCTCGTCCAGACGTCGCGGCGCCAGGTAGGTGCTTATCTCCTGCATGGTCCGCCCTCGATTCTCAAACAGTGTTTCAATTCATTCATTTCTGGTTAACCCTTCAGAATCGGATCGGTTCCTGATAGCGACCGAATACGTTGACAAGCTCTTTCGTCATTTCACCGACGCTGGCGTAAGCCTTCACCGCTTCGACCAGCGCCGGCATCACGTTGCGGCAGGCGGCGGCGTCCGCGCGCAGACGACTTAGTGCCGCATCGACGGCGACGTTGTCGCGCTCGGCCCGGATGCGATTGAGGGCGTCGATCTGCACCTGCGCATCCTGCTCGTTGTAAGCGTGGAACTCGACCGGATGATCATCTTCCTGCTCGTTGCGGTAGCAGTTGACTCCAACTTTGGGGAATTCGCCCGACTCGATCTTGCGCAGCATGCCGTAGGCCTGGGCCGAGACCTTGGACTGGATGCTGCCTTCGGCCACCATCTTGACGATCCCGCCTTCGGCATCGACGTCGGCCATGATCTCCTCCATCTTCCTGCGCATTTCGTTGGTCATGGTCTCGACGTAGAACGAACCCGCCAACGGATCCACCGTTTCGGTCAGACCCATCTCCTCGACCAGCAGTTGCATGGTGCGCAGCGAGATGCGGGCGGAATACTCCGTGGGTATGGTGTAGGCCTCGTCGTAGGAACACAGCGCCATGGTCTGTGTGCCGGAGAGCGCTGATATCAGTGCGTAATAGGCACCGCGCACGATGTTGACTTCCGGCTGCTCGAAAGTGAGGCCACCACCACCACCAGCAGCGATCATGCGCAGCCACATCGAACCCGGCTTCTCTGCGCCGTATTGCTCCTTCATGATCTTGGCCCAGAGCCCGCGACCAGCGCGGAACTTGCAGACCTGCTCGAAGATGTTGCCGAAGATGTTGAAGTTGTAGGAAAGCCGTCCGGCGAACTCGTCCACCGACAGGCCACGCTTGATGGCGTCGTCCGCGTAGGCCTTGGCAATGCAGAAGGCATAGGCCATTTCCTGCGCTGGCGTTGCGCCGGACTCCCGAATGTGGTAGCCGCAGACCGACACCGGGGTGTACTTTGGTGCGTGCGTGGCGCAGTATTCGATGGTGTCGCCAACCAGTCGGATCGACGGCTCAACCGGAAAAATCCAGGTGCCCCGGCCAATGAATTCCTTGAGAATGTCGTTCTGCGCGGTGCCGCGCAGTTCCTTGATGTCGTAGCCGCGCTTTTCGGCCATCGCCAGGTACATCGCGATCAGGATCGCGGCTGCGCCGTTGATAGTGAGCGAGACAGTGATCTTCTTCAGGTCAATGCCATCGAAGGCAATCTCGAAATCGCGCAGCGTGTCAATCGACATGCCGACGCGTCCGATCTCGCCCTCGGCAGCCGGATCGTCGGAATCGAGTCCGATCTGGGTCGGCAGGTCGAAAGCAACGTTGAGGCCGGTCTGCCCGTTGGCGATCAGGTACTTGAAGCGTTTGTTGGTCTCGGCCGGATTGCCGAAGCCAGCGTACTGGCGCATGGTCCAGGGCTGCTTGCGGTACATCTCTCGGTGGATGCCGCGGGTGAACGGAAACTGGCCAGGTTCGCCAACCATCTCCATACCGCCGCTGGCCTCGACGTCCTGCGCCGTATACAAGGGCCTGACTTCGATGCCCGACTCATTGATCACTCTCTTCATGGCTGGTTTCTGCGGGGCGTTCATTTCGCTTCCTTCTTGATGTAGTCGCAGATGTCATCGAGTTTGGAGCCGGAGGGGAAGATGCCCTTGAAGCCCAAGTCGCGCAGCGCCTGGTGATCCTGTGCCGGCAGGTTGCCGCCGATCACCCAGAGCTTGTCGTCAAGACCATCGGCTTCCAGCAAGGGCTTGAGTCTGCGGCAGAAAGACAGGTGTGAGCCGGCCATGGAAGACAGGGCGATGACATCGACATCCTCTTCCAGGGCGATGCGTGCAATCTGCTGCGGCGTTTGCCTCAGCCCGGTGTAGATCACCTCGAAGCCGGCATCCATCATGGCGCGCACAACGACCTTGGCGCCCTGATCGTGACCGTCCAGACCGGGCTTGCCGAGCAGAACCTTGATGGGGCGTTGGGATGCGGTCATGCAGATACCTCCTTGGCGATGATCATTTTCAGAATCTCACTGGTGCCGCCACCAATCAGGGTAAAGCGCACGTCGCGCAAATAGCGCTGCGCCGGGTACTCCATCGCGTAGCCATAGGAGGCCAGCACGCGCGCCGCCTTGTCGCAGACGGTGGCGGCCGCCTCGCTGGCGAACAGCTTGGCCATTGCGGCTTCCTTGTGATAGGGCTTGCCGGCATCGCGCCGCCAGGCGGCGTAGTAGACCAGGTGATCGGCGGCTTCGAGTTCGGTAGCCATCTCGGCCAGTTTCTGCCCGATCGCCTGGAAACGGTTGATTGGCTTGCCGAACTGGCTGCGCTCAGCAGCGTATCGCACAGCCTCGGCCAGCGCGGCCTGACCGACACCCAACGCCATGGCGCCGGTGATGATGCGAATCTCGCCCAATGTCTTGCGCAAATGACCCTCGCCGTCGCCTTCTTCCTTGCTCAATCGGTGGCTGTCGGGCACAAAGCATTCGTCAAACGCGACCTCCGAGGTCGGCAGCGCCCAGACGCCCATTTTGTGTATTTCGCGGCCGACCGTCAGTCCCTTGAAGCCCTTTTCGACCAGAAAGATGGTGAGTTTCTTCTCTTCGCCTGCCTTGGCGAATACGGTGAAGAAGTCGGCCATGGGCGCCGAGGTGATCCAGGTCTTCTGGCCATTGATGACGTAACCACCCTCGACCTTGCGGGCGCTCGTGGCAATCGACCCAAGGTCGGAACCGGCGTTCGGCTCGGTCATGCAGATGGCGCCAATCTTCTCACCACGCAAGGCTGGTTTGAACAGGCGCTCGACGATGTCTGCATTGCCCAGCATGTGCAGGAACTTGGTGCCCATCAGCGACTGCATGGCCACGGCGCCGGCCAGCGACATGGAACCGCGCGCCACTTCCTGCAGCGCCAGGCAGAATTCTGTGAGCGCCATGCCAGTGCCGCCCACGTCCTCGGGGTAGCGCATGCCAAAAAAGCCCAGCGCAGCCAATTCCTGAAACAAGGCGTGCGGAAACGACCTGGCTTCGTCCAGAGCGGCCGCCTGCGGCGCGATCCGCTCGTCGCAAAAGCGGGCGAACGTGTCGCGCACCGCGCGCTGATCGGGGTTGAGATCAAAGTCCATAATCGCGCGCTGCCGCCTCTGGCGTGATCACCCCGTCGCGAACTTCCTGCGCCAGCAGTGCACGGTCACGCAACAAGGGGTCACCGTAGCCACCACCACCACTGGCCACCTGATGGTAAAGCGTGCCCAGTGGCACACCGGTAATCAGATCCTTGTTTCTGGGCACCACGGTGGTGCCGTCGGGGTAGGTCAGACGGATGAAATTCAGACCTGCATCCTTGCCGCCGGACAAGCCAAAGGCGGGCTCGAAATCGCCATCACCAAAAGTCACCAGTTGGGTGTCGGGCGAGCCGATGCGAAAAATGGTCTCGACGCCGAGACCACCGAGCCA
>CAIYGK010000251.1 GCA_903925725.1 uncultured beta proteobacterium
ACCACGCTGGCAAGTTTCGGCATCATTCTGTTGCTCTCGCGTGACGGTTTCGAGAGCGAAGAGATCGCCGATTTCGCTGGTTTGAACCAGCGCAGTCCGTTCTACGCCGCAGTGATGGCGATTTGTCTTTTCTCGCTTGCCGGCATACCGCCGATGGTCGGCTTTTATGCCAAGCTCTCGGTCCTGCAGGCTTTGATTGCTTCGGGTCAGGTTTTTCATCTCGGGCTTGCCATTTTTGCGGTCATGATGTCGCTGATCGGTGCCTTCTATTACCTGCGTGTGGTGAAGGTCATGTACTTTGACCAGCCGATAACCGCCAGTGCAGTCTCGGCACCGCTGGATGTGCGTGCCGTCCTGTCGGTTAACGGCGCCTTGGTACTGGCGCTGGGAATACTCCCCGGTGGCCTGATGGCTTTGTGCGCCAACGCCGTGGTGCAAATGCTGGGTACCTGATACGGCGCTCAGGGTGCATCGATGGACAAGCGCCATCTGATCGAGCACCAGCTCACCAGCAAGGAATTGTTCAAAGGCGATTTCTTGCACGCCTTTCGCGATACCGTCAGACTGCCTGATGGCGCGAGTGCTTCGCGGGAATTTGTGCTGCACCCCGGTGCTGTCATGATCATTCCCATGCTGATCGACGTTCAAGGCCAACTGCAACTGGTGCTGGAGCGGCAGTTCCGCTATCCGGTTGCTCAGGTGATGATTGAATTTCCCGCTGGCAAGCTCGATCCAGGCGAAGCCAGTCAGAGCTGTGCACAGCGCGAACTGCTGGAAGAGACCGGTTACCAGGCCGAGCAATGGGCATTGGCCGGACGCCTGCACCCCGTCATCTCCTACTCCACCGAAGTTATTGACATCTGGTTCGCGCGCGGTTTGACAGCGGGCGAGAGCCAACTCGATGCCGGCGAGTTTCTGGAAGTGTTCACTGCCAGTCCAGCGCAACTGCTGGAGTGGTGCCGCGACGGCCAAGTCACGGATGGCAAGACCTTGACGGCGGCGCTCTGGTTGCAGAACGTCCTGGCTGGCAGTTGGCAGCTGCAGTGGCAGAGCGCCGTTTCGATCGATATCGCCGGATAATGGCAGCATGAAAGTTCTCGATCTTGAGTGTTGCCAGAGTCACGTGTTTGAGGGCTGGTTTGCCTCGGAAGAAGATTTCCTGAGCCAGCGCGGGCGCTCCCTGATCGAATGCCCGATTTGCGGCACGGCAAGTGTCTCCAAAAAGCTCAGTGCACCGCGCCTGAGTCTGGCCAAAATTGCTTCAGAGAGCTCGCAGCCGCAAGAGACGGTTGCGCTGGCAGGCGCCGAGCAAACCCTGCAAGCCGCCTGGATGAGCCTGGCCCGACGCGTGCTGGCCAGCACCGACGACGTTGGTGAACGATTTGCTGAAGAGGCGCGCAAGATTCATTATGGTGAGAGCAAGGAGCGCGGTATCCGTGGTAAGGCCTCGCGAGAAGAAACCGAATCCCTCCTTGAAGAGGGTATTGCCGTGATGCAGTTGCCCTTGCCAGAGGCGCTCAAGGGCCGATTGCAATAAGACTCAAAGAACTTCTGGAAAGATCATGACCATCTCCCAAACTGACGAACTGCTGAGTTACATGAAGGAGCATGGAGGCGTCGAAGCGCAGCGACAGACCAGCTTCGTCGGGGCCTATTTTGAGAACACGGACCCGCAGGAGATTGCAGTCCGTGGACCGGCGACTTTGTACGCCATTGCCAACGCACACTGGCGCTTGCTTGATGCGCCGCATGCGGCATC
>CAIYGK010000252.1 GCA_903925725.1 uncultured beta proteobacterium
GGCACGCCTTCGATCTGGATTGTTTGCTGTACCTTGTCGCGTGTGGTTCCTGGAACCGGGGTTACGATCGCCAATTCAGCACCGGCCAAAGCATTGAGCAAAGACGACTTTCCTGCATTGGGTTGACCGGCGATAACCACGCTGATGCCCTCACGCAAAAGCGCCCCCTGGCGTGCGCTCTGCAGGACAGTCTTCACCGTTTCCTGCAATCCCTTCAATTGCCCGAGGGCATCTGCCTTTCGCAAGAAATCAATTTCTTCTTCCGGAAAATCCAGCGTGGCTTCCACCAGCGTACGTAATCTAATCAAGCGATCCCGCAGGGCATTTATTTCCCTGGAAAACACTCCCGAAAGCGAGCGCCCAGCGCTACGAGCAGCGGCCTCGGTGCTGGCATCGATCAAATCCGCAATGGCCTCGGCTTGGGCCAGATCGATCTTGCCGTTGAGGAAAGCACGTTCGGAAAATTCACCTGGCTGTGCTATGCGCAAGCCCGCTAGCTGCAATTGCATGCCGCTGCCAGCGATCCGAGCTCCGGCTTCAATCACGCTGGCCAACAGAAGCTGCAGAACAACCGGTCCGCCATGCGCCTGCAACTCCAGCACGTCCTCGCCCGTGAAGGAGTGCGGTGCAGGAAAGTAAATCGCCAGGCCGAAATCTATTGCCTGGCCAGCGCCATCAAGAAACGCGCCGTAGCTCGCCTGGCGTGGATTGAGTCGCCGTCCACAGACTGCCTGCGCCAAGGGCTCAAGTTGCTTGCCGCTGACCCGCACAATGCCAACCGCGCCTCGACCGGCTGCGGTGGCAATGGCCGCAATCGGATCCTGATGACGCGCGAGCACGCTTAAGCTCAGAATTTTGGCAGGTTGAATTGTGGTGGCACACCCATTCGGGTATTGATAACCCACTGTTGGGCAATCGACAGCACGTTGTTGGTGATCCAGTACAAGACCAGTCCTGCCGGGAAGAAGAAGAACATGACACTGAAAGCAAGCGGCATGAACCACATCATCTTGGCTTGCATAGGATCAGGCGGCGCCGGGTTGAGCGCCGTTTGCAGCACCGTGGTGAGCGTCATGACGATCGGCAAAATGTAATAGGGGTCGGGGGACGACAGATCGTGAATCCACATCACCCAGGGGGCATTGCGCATTTCGACGCTGGACAAGAGCACCCAGTACAGGGCGATAAAGACCGGGATCTGGATCATGATCGGAAAGCATCCGCCCATCGGATTGACCTTTTCTTCCCGGTAAATTCTCATCATCTCCTGTTGCATTTGCTGCGGGTTGTCCTTTAAACGCTCGCGCATTTCTGTCACTTTGGGGTTGATGGCCTTCATTTTTGCCATGCTGGCATAGGCTTTGGCATTTAGCCAATAAAACGCGGCCTTCAGCAACAGGACGAGCGCCATGATCGACCAGCCCCAGTTGCCGAGAAGGCTCTCTATCTTGTCAAGCAACCAGTAGAGCGGTTTGGCCAGAATGGTGAGCCAGCCGTAATCCTTCACCAGTTCAAGCCCTGGCGCCAGCGATTCCAGCACCTTTTCTTCTTGCGGGCCGGCAAAGAACTTGGCTTCCACGGTTTTGCTGGCACCCGGCGCAATATCGTTGAGGGCAGTAATCATGCCCACTGCATACAGATTGGTGTCGACCTTTCGCATAAACAGATCGCGCTTGATCCCATCGCCGAGCAACCAGGCGCTGGCGAAATAGTGCTGAACCATCGCAACATAGCCATTGTCTGCGGTCTTTTCGATGTCAACCTTGTCCTTTTCAATATTCGAAAACTCCACCTTCTGGTACTTTTTGGCGTCGGTGTAGACCGCAGGGCCGGTGAAAGTGGAGTAGAACGAAGACTCGCCCACAGGCTTGTTGCCGTCCCGGACCAACTGCAGGTAAAGTTGAGGAGACACGGGGGCAGCACCGACATTGGTCACCTCATGCTTGACCGCAACCGCATAAGAGCCGCGGCTCAACGTGAAGGTCTTAATTAGTTTGACTCCACCCACCTCGGGTGACTCGAAACGAACTACAAGTTGTTTGTCATCCTCCCTGAGATTGCGTTCGCCTGGCACGACATTCATGATCGTCTTGTGGGTGGGGAACGCCCCGCCAGCAGTTCCTGCGATGAGACCCGACTGCGCAACATAAGTGCGCTCCTTGCTTTCGTCAAGCAAGACGGTCTTCCTGGTCTTGTCGGTCATGTCTGCGTGTTTCAGGAATTCTGTCCGCACCAGGGATCCACCTTCAGTGTCAAAGGTAAGCTTCAGCACGTCGGTCGTCACCACCAGTCGCTCGCGCGCTATTGAAACATTTGCCGCTGTCGCACCTTGGGAGTTGACTCCGGGGACAACCGCAGGGGGTGCCAAAGTACTCGCAGCAGAAGTTGGCGTCGGAACGCTGGATGTTGGCGCCGTAGAAACGGGTGTTGGCGCAGTCTTGGAGGTACCAGGGAAAAATGTCGCTTTGTGTCCGTTATAGACTTGCCATTGGTCCCACAGCAAGACCATGGAAAAACCAAAAATCACCCACAAAATGGTGCGGCGAATATCGTTCATGAAGATTTCTTTTGAGTGGAGGAGGGAAGCAGCTGGGTAAAGAGCCGGGGTTTCTCGGTCGGAGCAGGGTCAGACCCGCCCGCACACCAAGGATGGCAACGACCGAGTCGCGCCAAGGTCAGATAGGCGCCGGCCGTCGCGCCATGCAACTGCAATACCTGCAGCGCATACAGCGAACAAGTTGGCTCAAACCGACAGGATGTTCCAAGCCAGGCACTAAATAGCAGACGGTAGGTCTTGACCAAACCAAGCAGCATGTCCCTGATCATGGTGGGGCTCCTTTGACTCTGCTGCCAGTTCGCTCGGCAGAGCTTATGAACAGTTGCTGCAACTCGCAGCGCACAGTAGTCTTGAGCATATCGGAAGTTGCGCTTGGAAATTGTGTTTTGTCAAAACTTGCGCGCAGCCGCACGACATGGGCGGCTGCGGACAGAAAGGACTCGAACTCCGCACCGACACTGTAGATTTGCCGCTTGATCGCATTACGTGTAACTGCGCGTTTGGCCCAACGCTTTGGCACCATGGCCCCCATGGCCACATCAGATAACCCGACTTGCGCTGGATAGGGCCGCGTGGCGGGTGCAACAAGGTCAGACTCTGCGCCAACCTGAGTCAAGTCAACCCGGTGCAAAGCAAAATGCGCAGTACGAGCCACGGTACCGCCCGTCAATACAGCCTGAAACTGGCTTCTCGTCTTCAGTCGCTGCACTTTGAGTGTGGCGCCACAACAGCTGTTCAGCTACGCGCTACGCCGACCGCCGAAATCAGACCGCCAGACGTTTGCGACCCTTGGCACGACGCGCATTGATCACAGCCCGGCCGCCCCGAGTCTTCATGCGGACCAGAAAACCGTGAGTACGGGCGCGACGGATCTTGGAAGGTTGGTAAGTGCGTTTCATAGTGAAATTCCTAAAGTGATCAAGGACTGCCCGCCACCAATCTTGCAGCAAGTCACCGTCCTGTCGTGCCCAATTAGAGCAAGGTAACCCTAGATTATCGCAAATTTTCGCAATTCCGGCAATACTGGCATTGCATCCAACGCCCAACCCCGGAACTTTGCGTGGTTTCCCCGAGCTTGTGGATAAAACTTTAATAATCTACAATTCCAGACGCCACAATTGATAACTATCCACAGAGGTTGGTGCAAGCAATGACAGAGGGACAATACGCCGGTGAGCCTGGCTTCCAAGCGCGCGGCGCCAGCCAGAACCTCTGGCAAAGTTGCGTCGACCAATTGGCACAGGAACTCCCTGAGCAGCAGTTCAACACCTGGATAAAACCTCTCTCGGCCGAAGTCGCAATCGACTTGGCCAAAGTCACAGTTTTTGTTGCCAACCGATTCAAACTGGATTGGATCAGGGCTCAATACAGCAGCCGGATTGCAAGTCTGCTTGGCAAAATTTCTGGTCAGCCGGTTCAATTGGAGTTAGCGCTTGCTCTGCGTGAAAGTGTTGTAAATAGAAATTCTATTCAACGTCTGGTCGAACCGATTGCGATGGAGGAGTCGAACGAGATCGGGGAAGACCGAAACCCCGGCGGCCTCAAGAACCGGCTTAACACATCGCTGACTTTTGACACGTTGGTCGAGGGAGCTGCAAACAGAATGGCTCGCGCCGCGGCCATGCACGTGGCGGGCATGCCCGGTCATTTGTACAACCCTCTATTTATCTACGGTGGTGTCGGGTTGGGCAAAACCCACTTGATGCACGCCGTGGGCAACCGCCTCTTGAACGACAGGCCAGCAGCCAAAGTTCTCTACATCCACGCAGAGCAATTCGTTTCTGATGTGGTCAAGGCTTATCAGCGTAAGACTTTTGATGAATTCAAGGAGCGCTACCACTCGCTTGATCTGCTGCTGATTGATGACGTTCAGTTCTTCGCCAACAAGGAGCGTACCCAGGAAGAGTTTTTTAACGCTTTCGAGGCCTTGCTGGCCAAGAAGTCGCACATCGTCATGACCAGCGACACCTACCCCAAGGGTCTGGCGGACATTCACGAGCGGCTGGTGTCGCGGTTTGACTCTGGACTGACTGTTGCCATAGAGCCACCCGAACTGGAGATGCGAGTGGCGATCCTGATTAACAAGGCACGAGTTGAAGGCATTGAGATGCCGGAAGAAGTGGCTTTTTTTGTAGCGAAAAACGTTCGGTCCAACGTGCGCGAGCTGGAAGGGGCATTGCGCAAGATTTTGGCTTATTCCCGCTTCAACCAAAAAGAGATTTCGATCCTGTTGGCGCGTGAAGCGTTGCGTGATCTGTTGTCCATCCAGAATCGACAGATTTCGGTGGAGAACATCCAGAAAACTGTAGCCGACTACTACAAGATCAAGATTGCCGACATGTATTCCAAGAAGCGGCCGGCCAGCATTGCGCGACCACGACAAATTGCAATGTACTTGGCAAAGGAGCTGACACAAAAGAGTCTGCCTGAAATTGGTGAACTATTTGGCGGACGGGACCACACGACCGTTTTGCATGCGGTACGAAAGATCGGCGGTGAACGCCAACAGATGACAGAACTGAACCAGCAACTTCATGTACTGGAACAAACGCTCAAGGGCTAACTGAAATACAAAAAATGGGAAAATAGCGATGTTTGGCAATTACACGCCATTCGTCCGTCGCCAATTGAATTACCGGCATCAAATACAGAGGTTGACATGATCGTTCTGAAAGCCACACAAGACAAAGTCTTGGCAGTTTTGCAATCCGTCGCAGGCATTGTGGAGCGCCGGCATACTTTGCCGATACTGGCCAATGTGCTGATCCGGAAATCCGGCTCATCTCTGCAACTTACCACCAGCGATCTCGAGATTCAAATCCGAACCAGCGCCGAACTTGCTGGCGACTCCGGAGAATTCGCGACAACTGTTGGCGCTCGAAAACTGATCGATATTCTTCGCACGATGCCGGCTGATCAGACTGTGTCGCTGGAATCAAATGCCGCCAAACTCATTCTGCGCGGCGGCAAGAGCAAGTTCACGCTGCAGACTATGGCGGCGGAAGATTTTCCATTGGTCCAGGAGGCGGCCAGCTTCGGACCGGTTTTCAGCGTGCCACAAAAGACACTGAAGGATCTGCTCAGTCAGGTTTCGTTCGCGATGGCGGTGCACGACATACGCTACTACCTCAACGGTATCCTGTTCGTGGCGGAAGGCAAGCAACTGAGCTTGGTAGCGACAGATGGTCACCGCCTGGCCTATGCTTCGGCCACACTGGATGTGGATGTCCCCAAGCAGGAAGTGATTTTGCCGCGCAAGACGGTCATTGAGCTGCAACGTCTGCTCTCCAACGCGCAGGGCGCAATTGAGATGCAGTTTGCCAACAATCAAGCCAAGTTCAGCTTTGACGGTATGGAGTTTGTAACCAAGCTGGTCGAGGGCAAGTTCCCCGACTACAACCGCGTCATACCGAAGAACCACAAGAACAGCATCACTCTGGGCAGGCTGCCTTTGCTCGCAACCTTGCAACGCACCGCCATCCTGACCAGTGAGAAATTCAAAGGTGTGCGCCTGAACATTGATCCCGGCAGCCTGCGCGTGGCGTCCAACAATGCCGAACAGGAGGAGGCCGTCGATGAGCTGGATATTGATTACAACGGGGACAGCATCGAGATAGGTTTCAACGTGACCTACCTGATTGACGCGCTAGCCAATATGACTCAGGAAATGGTCAAGCTGGAACTGTCTGACAGCAACAGCTCGGCTCTGTTCACCATCCCCGACAACAACACCTTCAAATACGTTGTCATGCCAATGAGAATTTGAAACAGGCATTGACCTCAACCGACCAAAGACTATTGATGACCGAACAAAACAAGCCAGCGCAAAGCCACGAGAGTAACGAAAGCACAGTTCATACAGGCGAGGGAAGCGCCGACAGTTCCAACTTTCAGCCTGCCATTGATGCCAACCAGGTCGGTGCATCAGAAGCCTACGGTGAAGACTCGATCCAGATTCTTGAAGGCCTGGAGGCGGTTCGCAAACGCCCAGGCATGTACATTGGCGACACGTCGGACGGCACCGGCCTGCATCACCTTGTCTTTGAGGTTGTTGACAATTCAATCGACGAGTCTTTGGCTGGCCACTGCGACGACATTTTGGTGACCATCCACTCGGACAATTCGGTCAGCGTGGTCGACAACGGTCGCGGCATTCCGACTGGCGTCAAGATGGACGACAAGCACGAACCCAAACGCTCTGCCGCCGAAATTTCCCTGACCGAACTGCACGCAGGCGGCAAGTTCAACCAGAACAGCTACAAAGTCTCAGGCGGTTTGCACGGTGTCGGTGTGAGCTGCGTCAATGCCCTGTCAAAGATGCTGCGCCTGACCATCCGGCGCGATGGCAAGGTGCACGTCATGGAGTTCAGCAAGGGCTTTGTGCAAAATCGGATCACCCAGACCGTGAACGGCGTCGAAGTCTCGCCCATGAAAATCATCGGCGAGACGGAAAAACGCGGCACCGAAGTGCACTTCCTGCCCGACACCGACATCTTCCAGCAGAACAATGACTTCCATTACGAAATCCTTAGCAAGCGTCTGCGCGAGCTGAGCTTCCTGAACAACGGCGTGCGCATCCGGCTGAAAGACGAGCGCAGCGGCAAGGAAGACGATTTTTCCGGTGCAGGCGGCGTGCGCGGCTTCGTCAACTTCATCAACAAGGGCAAGACAGTCCTCAACCCGAACATCTTTCATGCCATGGGAGACCGCCAAAGCGAGCAGAACACCAACATCGGGGTCGAGGTGGCTATGCAATGGAACAGCGGCTACAACGAGCAGGTTCTTTGCTTCACCAACAACATCCCGCAGCGCGATGGCGGCACCCACCTGACCGGCCTTCGCGCTGCCATGACACGCGTCATCAACAAGTACATTGACGACAACGAACTGGCCAAGAAAGCGAAGGTTGAGGTCTCCGGCGACGATATGCGAGAAGGCCTGACTTGCGTCCTTTCGGTGAAGGTTCCAGAGCCAAAATTCAGCAGTCAGACCAAGGACAAGCTGGTGAGCTCGGAAGTACGCGGCCCGGTGGAAGACATCGTTAGCAAGCTGCTGTACGACTACCTGCAAGAGCGTCCCGTGGACGCAAAAATCATTGTCGGCAAAATCATTGAGGCAGCCCGGGCTCGCGAAGCGGCTCGTAAAGCGCGCGACATGACGCGACGCAAAGGGGTGCTTGACGGCATGGGTTTGCCAGGCAAACTTGCCGATTGCCAGGAAAAGGACCCTGCCTTATGCGAGATCTACATCGTAGAGGGTGACTCGGCGGGTGGCTCTGCCAAGCAGGGGCGGGATCGCAAATTCCAGGCGATTCTGCCGCTGCGCGGCAAGATCCTGAACGTTGAGAAGGCGCGCTACGAAAAACTCCTGACCAGCAATGAAATTCTGACGCTCATTACCGCTCTGGGCACTGGTATCGGCAAGGCCGGCGGCAGCACCGGCAATGACGACTTCAACGTCGCCAAACTGCGCTACCACCGCATCATCATCATGACCGATGCCGACGTCGACGGCGCGCACATCCGCACGCTGCTGCTGACATTCTTCTACCGCCAGATGCCTGAGCTCGTGGAACGCGGCCATATCTACATAGCTCAACCGCCGCTGTACAAAGTCAAGGTCGGCAAGGAAGAGCTTTACCTGAAAGACGGCGCCGCGCTCGACAGTTTTCTGCTACGCATAGCGCTGGTCAACGCATCAGTGCATACCGGTGGCCATAGCGGTACCGTGCTCACTGGCGACACTTTGGCCGAACTGGCACGCAAGCACCAGGTTGCACAAGGCGTGATTGCGCGCCTGCGCAACTTCATGGACGCCGAAGCTCTGCGCTCCGTGGCTGACGGTGTGGCGCTGAACCTCGACACGGTGACAGACGCAGAGCTATCCGCCGCTGCACTGCAAGCCAAGCTTCCGGACGCAGAGGTGAGTGGTGAGTTCGATGTGCGCACCGACAAGCCCATTCTGCGCATCAGCCGCCGGCACCATGGCAACATCAAAAGCAGCGTACTGACGCAAGACTTTGTTCATGGTTCTGACTACGCCGCATTGGCTGAATCCGCCAACACCTTCAAAGGGCTGCTGGGGGAAGGCGCCAAGGTTATGCGCGGAGAAGGTGAGCGCCAGAAAGAAGAAAAAGTGAGCGACTTCCGCGAAGCGATGGCTTGGCTGATCGCGCAGGCGGAACACGCCACCGCGCGCCAGCGCTACAAAGGCCTGGGCGAAATGAATCCGGCGCAGCTGTGGGAAACCACAATGGACCCTACCGTGCGCCGTCTGCTACGAGTGCAGATAGACGACACAATCGAGGCCGACCGTGTTTTCACGATGCTGATGGGCGACGAAGTCGAACCGCGCCGCGACTTCATTGAAACCAATGCATTGCGCGCCGGCAATATTGACGTCTAACTGGTGCAACCCAAGGCCTGTATCTTGGTCGGCTTCACCCAGTGCAATCCGATTGCCGACAAGACCTGAATCAACAGGTATGAGATCGATCACACATGGTCAGGCAGCTACCCAGAAAGGGACAAGCGTGAACACATTTCCGCGCATTTGCAACCGTCGAGGCATTCTGCTGGCGGCACTGCTGGGCCTGGCGGTCACAGCAAAGGCGCAGACCTATCCCGCCAAGCCAGTGCATATCTTGGTGGGTTACTCGGCCGGCGGCGGCGTCGACGCGATGGCGCGGCTACTGGCGCCGTATCTGTCGACTCAGCTCGGCCAACAGGTCGTGGTCGAGAACCGCGCCGGCGCCGCCGGCATGATCGCCGGTGATGTTGTAGCCAAGGCTGCGCCCAATGGCTACACGCTGCTGTTCGGCGAAAGTGGCCTGCTGATTGCGCAATACCTGCAACCCAGCATGTCATTCGACCCGATCAAGAGTTTTGCCCCGGTGGCAAGCCTGTTCAACTCACCACTGATGATCGTTGCCGGCAACTCGGTCCCAGCCAAGAACGCCAAGGAACTGATCGCCATGCTCAAGGCAAGTCCCGGCAAATATTCGTACGCGACTCCGGGCGTCGGCACGGCGCAGCACTTGGGATTTGAAATGCTCAAGGCACAAACCGGCACGTTCGTAGTACATGTGCCCTACCGCGGTGCGGCGCAAATCGTGCCTGATGTCATTGGCGGTCAAATTCCGCTGGGCGTTGTCAGCGCGACTGCCGGCATTGCCCAATCCAAAGCCGGCAAGCTGGTCGCCATCGCCATGATGAGTGCGGTCAGCCTACCGGGCGCGGAAAACGTCGCGGCACTGTCGGACACACTGCCCGGTTTCAGCGTCGCGCCTCGGATTATGTTGCTGGCGCCTGCCGGTACACCGGTTGCGGCGGTCGAGCGACTTTCCGAGGCAGTGCGTGTCGCGCTGAGCAATCCGGAAGTGATCAAGGCCGCCAACGTTCTGGGTGCGGTACCTGCGTTCCTGTCGTCTGCCGATCTGGCCACCGACCTGACTCGGGAATCGGCGGGATGGGCCAAGATCATCAAGGACCAAAAAATATCCGCTCAATGACGGGCACCGGCGCCAGGCCATGAAGGAAACCATGCCATGACTTTCGACACCACCCGACCGATCATCGGACTGATTGTTCCCCCCGGCGCCGGCGAGGTACCGTCCGACGCCGCCCTCCTGTATGGCGACAAGGTCCGGTTCATTGCGCGCGGGCTCGGTATCGGCGGGGTATCACCGACCGGTTTCGCACCGGTGATCGACACCATCCTGGACAAGGCGCGCGCACTGCGTGATGCCGGCGCACAGGTGATTTCCCTGATGGGCACGTCGATCAGCTTCTATCGGGGTGCGGCATTCACCGAGGATCTGCGCGCCTCGATGCAGGAGACAACCGGGCTGCCGTGCACGACGATGAGCCATGCCATCGTCGCTGCGCTGCGCGCACTCGGAATGCAGCGCGTAGCGGTAGCCACCTCGTACATCGGTGAACTCAATGACCGCCTCGTCGACTACCTGAGCGGAGCCGGTTTTGACGTGACCGCAATCGAAGGCCTGTCGATCACAGGTGTCAAGGAAGTGGGCGAAGTGACACCACAAACGCTGATCAAGCTGTCCAAGTCGGTTCTGGCACGCGACTCCTCGGCCGATGGCATCTTCATTTCGTGCGGCGGACTGCAGACTCTCGACGTGATTGTGCAACTGGAGGCACAGTTGGGACTACCCGTCACAGCCAGCTCGCCGGCGGGATTCTGGGACGTGATGCGGCTGGCCGGTCTGGACCCGGCCGCGCCGGGCTTCGGACGCCTGTTCGCTAGCGGTGCCAAAGACTCGTCGCACGCGTAAACTGGTCCGACAGGTGCAATGGGGACCAAATAGGATCTTGCCCTCACCGGACAGACGACGGACTCCTCCTGTCCGGCAACGCTCTGATATCAATGAATCTATGCATCGGCTGCGAAGGCGCGCCTTCGCAGCCGTGGCGTGGTCGTATCCATAGACCGCGAATGAACTCAGGACGACCTCTTACGGTTGACCGATTGCGCCAGTATCAAGCCAAAGTTGCATAAAGCAATTTGATCCGATTCTTAGAAGTTGGCAGCTAAGTGTCAGTTACGGAATGGTCTGCTGCCGTTGAGACATCAAGGTTGATCGACACGGATGTGCCCATTCCTGCCAGCAGCCGAATTGAAGACCGGTCATTCACGGCCACGGTCCCGGGAGCCGAAGCGGTCGCTCATATTGCGGAGTAGTTTTTCTTGACCTGTCAGGCTGCAGGGCAAGAGTCCTTCGCACTTCGGCCAGCAATGACTCCAGAAGGTTGAACGTGGGCGAAGCTATTTCCGATCTGCCTCCTCCAAACCTGCCGTAAGTTTCTACAGACTGACAGTTGGCGATGTGATAATTATTCCGCCAAGGTGAGCATCTCCAATCGACCGTGTTGTGTCATTGATCAGCGCCGACCCTGGCGGCCCTGAACTTTTCCATAGTCCACCCAATGTTGGTAGGCAGCCTTGTAATTGGTCGCGCCAAACGCTTGCTGCAGGTCGGGATAAAGTCCAAGATATTCAGTGGCTTTGAATTCACGGCTGATGGCTCGGCCCTCATTGATGCCAATTTCAAACCAATGGGTCCACACACCCTCCCAAGTCCCAGCTGGGGTTACATTGGCCCACAGGTCAGGGTTTTGCGCGTTGTAAGACTGGATATTGAACACGCTGTTGCCCTGCACGGCATCCTTCATACCAACTTCCAGCCAATGTTTGGTTAGCCCTGCGTAGTCGCTTGGGTTGCCGAAGCCATAGCGCGCCTTGTTCAGTTCATAGTACACGGGAGCGCTAAAGACATAAATGCTTTGCCAGGCGGCCTGGTCCTTGAGTTTCTTGGCTTTCTCTACCGCCACTCTGGCGTCCTCGGTCGCTTTAGCAGCTGCGGCCTTGGCATCACTGACCGCCTGTGCATCCTTAGCCGCCTGTGCTATTGCCGCTTGATCGATGCGGCCTTTGCGCCCCTCGGCCTTTCCCTTGATCACCCAATGGTCGAAGGCCGCCGGGTAGTTGGTTTCCCCCAACAGTGCACGCAAATCCGCGTAGTTGGCAAGGTACTCCGTTGCTGCGAATTCAGCGTTAATGGGGCGTCCTTCATTGATGCCTGCATTGAGCCAATGACCCCAATAATCCAACCAGGATGGCCAATTCATCTGATCGATGTCAGGGTTTGCGGCCCGATAGTCTCGTATATTGAATGCGTAACTTCCCTGCGCACCGTCCTTCTTGCCGATATCCAACCAATGCTTGGTGAGTTCTTCAGGGAAGAAGAGATTCCTTTGGGGAATGCCATAACGGGCCGCATTGATTGCCCGATATTCCTCTGCCTGGAATTCGGCACTTCCGCGCTGTGTTTGAACTTGCTTACAAGCGGCACCATCACCAACAACCAACCAGTTGTAAGCAGCCTCGGGACTCATTTCAGGATGACTCCTCATGACGAACTCCTCGTCATACACAGCGATGCACACCTCGCTGTCACTCTTCTTCCTTTTGCAGTTTCCGGCCAGTCGGCACGTGGCCTTCTTGACGGCACTGCCGACTTTTTTGAGCCCACCTGAGATGGCGTCTCCTGCCGCATTGACACCTGCGCTGACCCAGTTTTTCACATCAGCAGTATTGAATTTGCTTGCCTCTTTGACCACGTCGTCAGCCCTCTTTTGCGCCTCGGCAGACGTCTTTGTGAACTTATCGTTGGCTGCATTTGCAGCATTGGTGGCCTTGTCAGCGGCGTCCTTGGCATCGGCTGCGGCTTGTTCGGCGAGCTTTACAGTTTGAGCCGCAACCTGCAATGCCGCAGCATCAGCAATTTTCTTCAACGCAGCGTTGGCTTCTCCGGCGGTATAGCCGCTGAGCCCTTTGTACTCGCCTGCAATCTTGTTGTACGCGGCCTCAAGATCTTTACCGATGCAGTTTTGCAGCTTGGATGGATCAACATTGGCAC
>CAIYGK010000253.1 GCA_903925725.1 uncultured beta proteobacterium
CGACCTGCCAGCGAGCAACGGCGATGAACTCATTGCCTATGCGACCAAGGTAGCCAAAGAAGGCAAGCCACTCACCTACGGCAGCGTGGGCAATGGCTCCTTTTATCACCTCATGGGCGAGCACATGAGCAAAGTGACCGGCGTGCCAATGATGCATGTTCCCTACAAGGGTGGGGCCCCTGTGTTGCAGGACATGATGGGTGGCATCATCGATATTTTTATCAGCCCGTTTGGTCAGCCGCAAATCGATATGGCCGCGCAAGGCAGGTTGAAGTTTGTGACGACCCTCTCTCCCGCGCGACTGGACGCCATCAAGAACGTGCCTTCGGTGCAGGAGAGCAAGGCACTGAAGAATTTCATCTTCAGCATCTGGACCGGCTATTTTGTCAAGAAGGATACGCCAGAGCCCATTGTTCAGGCTTTGCATAAGGCACTGAGTGAGACACTGGGTGATCCTGCGCTGCGTGCCAACCTGGTGGCGCAGAGCCTGGAAGTATCACGTGAGCTTTCGCTGGCGGAGGCCAGCAAGGTCTACGCCGAAGGCATTGCGCAGTTCCGCGCCATCGCCAAGTCCGTCAACCTGCAGCCGCAGTAAGAACTCCATTGAGGGCGTCCGCATGACCACACTGCTCGCTGACCTGCAGGCCCTGGCCGATGAATTCACCGCGGTGCGCCGCGATATCCATCGCCACCCCGAACTGGGGTACCAGGAGTTCCGTACCAGCGACCTGGTCGCGCTGCGACTGGAGCAATGGGGATACCAGGTTACGCGCGGCCTCGGCGGGACGGGCGTGGTGGGGCAACTGCGGCGCGGAAGTGCCAGCAAGTCCGTCGGCCTGCGTGCCGACATGGACGCACTGCCGATCCAGGAAGCCACCGGGCTGGCTCACTCCAGCAGCTACACCGGCGTCATGCACGCCTGCGGGCATGATGGCCACACCGCAATGCTGTTGGCTGCGGCCAAACACCTGGCAGAGAAGGGGCGGTTCAATGGCACGCTCAACCTGATCTTCCAACCCGCCGAGGAAGGCCTGGGTGGTGCTAAAAAGATGATGGACGACGGCCTGTTTGCGCGATTTCCCTGCGATGCTGTCTTTGCCATGCACAACATGCCGGGGTACCCGCAGGGCCACCTGTTGCTGCGCGACGGGCCAACCATGGCATCTTCCGACAGCATCCTCATCACCCTGAAGGGCGTGGGTGGCCATGGTGCCGTGCCGCAACGTGCGGTCGATCCAGTGGTGGCGGGAGCCACCATCGTGCTGGGACTGCAGTCCATCGTCGCGCGCAACGTCGACCCCTTGCAAATGGCTGTGATCACCGTGGGCGCCTTCAATGCAGGCAGTGCGCACAATGTCATACCTGAGTCAGCCACGCTCAAGCTCAGCGTGCGCGCGCTTGATCGCGAGGTGCGCGAAACCCTGCTGCGCCGTATCCGCGAACTCGTCACTGCGCAGGCCCAGAGTCTTGGCGTGACCGCACACATTGACCATTTGGGCAGTTACCCGGTACTGGTCAACACCGTGGCCGAGACGAATTTCGCGCGCCGCGTGGCGGTTGAACTCGTTGGCGCGAGCCATGTTGTGCCGCAGACGCAGCCACTGACCGGAAGCGAAGACTTCGCTTTTTTTCTGGAACAGGTGCCGGGAAGTTACCTGCTGATTGGCAATGGTGACGGGGCAAGTGACGGCCATGGCGCTTGCATGGTGCACAACTCCGGTTACGACTTCAACGACGCCAACCTGCCCATCGGTGCAGCCTACTGGGCGCTGCTGACCGAACGCTTTCTGTCGGACTGAAAAGGCGGGCTTGCTGGTCAGGCCCGCGCAACCGCATCGGAGTCAGAGGGGGGAGGGAAATCCCTCCCCTTCAGCACATCCAAAAAACACAATTGGCACTTGCCTATTAAACGTATAACGTATACGATATCCAAAAGGCAACCGGACAAAGCCACTTTTCAGCCGCATCATGACCCCGACACTGACACCGATCAACCGCCCGGCAGGGCTGGCCAACCAGGTCTACCAGACGCTGCGTGAATACCTGGGCAGTCGGGTCCTGCGGCCCGGACAACCCCTGCAGGAAGCCACCCTGGCGCAGCAGTTGGGTGTGTCCCGCACTCCTGTGCGCGAGGCCCTGGCGCGCTTGCTGAGTGAAGGCCTGATCGCGGGTGACGGCCGCAGTTTCATGGTGCCCATTCTGTCGGATGGGGATGTGGATGAAATCTACCAGCTGCGCGGCATTCTGGAGCCCGCCGCACTGGCTTGGGTGGCGCAATCAAATTACCAACCAGCGGCGTTGCAGGAGTTGGAAGCCGCTTTTGAACAGGCCAAAACGGCTCACGCGGGCAGTGATGTGGACGCCTTCCGCGACGCAAACGCACTATTTCACCAGGCTTGGCAGGGACAGGTGACCAACCAGCGCCTGATTCGTGCCATTGAGCTGTATGCCGGGCACGTGCGTTACCTGCGCGTCCTGACGCTGGGCAGTGAACCCGCGCGCAAGGCCACCCTGTCGGGCATGAAGAAGATTCACTCAGCGCTGCGTCGTCGCGACCCGGACAGTGCCGAGCGCGTCATGCGTGAGCACCTGGAGACCGCGCGCAAGTTCCTGCGCAGCGAGCTCGACGCGATCGAGCGCGAGGTGTGTGCAGAAGGTTCGGCTACCGCCAGCGCGCTACCCTGACAACAACGAAGGCAAGATCATGACCCTGAATGTCGAAATCCCTTATGGTCTCTACTGGAGCACACCCTTTGTGCGCTGGCAGGGCAGTTTTTCCCATTTGCACAGCATAGAGTTCGCTGCGCATGTGGCGAGGCAGGAACTGGCGCGGCGGGGCGTCCAGAGGGAGCAGATCGACTACGGTGTGCTGGGCATGTCGGTCCCGCAAAAGCACGCCTTCTACGGCCTGCCATGGCTGACCGGTCTGGCCGGCTTGGCGCAGGTGGGTGGTCCCACCATCATGCAGGCCTGCGCCACCGGCGTGCGAGTGTTGCTGGCGTGCGCCCAGGAAGTTCAGTCTGGCATGGCCAGCGCCGCTATTGGATTGACCTGCGACCGCACTTCCAATGGTCCGCACGTTTACTACCCCAACCCAAAGGGTGTCGGCGGAACCGGTGCCGGCGAAGACTGGGTTTTGGACAATTTCAACTGTGATCCGCTGGGCGGTCACGCGATGCTGGAAACTGCCGAGAACGTGGCAGCAACGCACGGTTTCAGCACGGCCGAACAGCACGAGATCGTGCTGCGCCGCGAGCAGCAGTACCGCATGGCACTGCAGGATGATTCGGCCTTTTTACGCCGCTTCATGACGCTGCCTTTCGATGTTCCGACGGCGAACCTGCGCAAGACCATGAGTACCTTGGCAGGGGATGAAGGCATCAGCCACTCGACAGCCGAAGGTCTGGCCAAGTTAGTGCCAGTGCGTCAGGGTGGTACGGTGACCTTTGGCGCCCAGACCCATCCGGCTGACGGCAATGCAGCGATCATGGTAGCCACGCCGCAGCGCGCGGCCGAATTGTCCATCAACCCGAAGATGGCGGTTCGCCTGCTTGGTTTTGGCCAGGCTCGCGTGGCGCTGGCGCGCATGCCCGAAGCGACAGTGCCCGCAGCGCAGCGTGCTCTGGCGCAGGCCGGGCTGACGATCGGCCAGATTGATGCCATCAAGACGCACAACCCGTTTGCCCTGAACGACTTGTACTTCGCCCGCGCCATGGGTGTGAACAGTGCTGACATGAATAACTACGGCTGCTCGCTGGTGTGGGGGCACCCCCAAGCGCCGATGGGAACACGCTCGGTAATCGAGTTGATCGAAGAACTCGCACTGCGCGGTGGCGGGCGCGGCCTGTTTACTGGTTGTGCAGCGGGCGATTCGGCCATGGCGGTCGTGCTGGAAGTGGTAGACCGCAAGTAGGCGGGCACACGAATCGAGCGCATTGATCGAGAACTGCATGGACCTGTCGCACTGGATTGAACGGCACGCGGCTTTTGCGCCGGACAAGGTGGCGCTGCTGTGCGCCGGCCGCGCCTGGACTTATGGTGAACTGTCTCGCGCCATCGGACAAATGACGACAGCGCTGGCCGACCGGGGTGTGGTTTCGGGTGACCGTGTGGCGCACTTGGGTTACAACAGCGCCGAGCAACTGTTGCTGCTGTTTGCCTGTGCGCGCCTGGGTGCCATGTTCGTACCGCTTTCCTGGCGTCTGGCGCCGCCTGAACATCGCATCATGCTCAGTGACTGCCAACCACGCCTGGTGATGGTGGACGAACCCTTTGTAGAGCCCAGTGCAGCCTTGCGTGACCTGCCGGGCGCCAGCGTTTGGGTTTGTGTGGGCCGGGCGCGCCCGGGTTGGATAACTCTTGAGGAGATGCTGGGTGCCGCTCACGCCGGCACTCCAGCACCAAGCCAGGGCGGCTTGGATAGCCCGATTGTGTTGTGCTACACCTCCGGCTCGACCGGCCAGCCCAAAGGTGTGGTGCTAACGCAGAATGCCCTGTTCTACAACGCGGTAAACAGCACCCACATGCATGACATGAGCAGCAAGGATGTGGTTCTCACCAGCCTGCCGCTGTTTCATGTCGGTGGCCTGAATATCCAGACACTGCCCGCGCTGCACTGCGGGGCCACGGTCATTCTGCACCCGCGCTTTGATCCGGGCGCCGTCATCGATGCGCTGCAAACGCAAGGCGTGACGCTCACCGTGCTGGTGCCGGCGCAGTTTGAGCAGTTGGCAATCGATGCGCGCTGGGCGCAGTTGCGTTCAAGCACGTTGCGCTCCATCACCACGGGCTCTACCATCATAGGAACCACCGAATATCTCCGGCACGCCCGAGCGGAAGTACCGCTGTTGCAGGTGTATGGCGCGACAGAGACTTGCCCGATAGCGGCCTACCAGCGCGCGCCGGACGCGGCGCAGCATCCAGGCTCAGTTGGAAGGGCTGCGTTGCATTGCGAACTACGCCTGACCGATGACGCCGGGCACGACGTACCGCAAGGCGCGACAGGCGAAATCTGGATACGCGGGCCCAACCTGATGACAGGCTATTGGGGCAAGCCGACCGAGTCTGCAGCAGCCCTGTCCGATGGCTGGTATCACAGTGGCGATGTGGGCCACATGGATCAGGATGGTTATCTTTACGTCGATGGCCGTCGCACTGACCTCATCATTTCCGGCGGCGAAAACATCTATCCGGCGGAGCTGGAGAACGTCCTGAGCCAATGCCCCGATCTGGCTGAAGTGGCTGTCGTGGGACGCCCGGATGCCCGCTGGGGCGAGGCGGTGGTCGCCGTGGTCGTGCCCAAGCCCGGCCGGCAGGTCAGCCCCGAGAGTGTTGTCGAGTTGCTGCAAGGGCGGGTAGCACGCTACAAGTTGCCGCGCGAGGTCGTGGTGGCACAGAGCCTGCCGCGAACCGCACTGGGCAAGCTGATGCGAGAACAGATCAAGACCTCAGTTCGACGCAGTACCAGCGTCGAGGCCGCCTGAATGGCTGAAGGAATGAACATGAACCCTAATACAGAGCAAAGCAAAGTTTCAGTGCCAACCAGCGGCCACGGCAGTGCCAAGATTGGAATTGACGTTGGCGGCACCTTCACCGACTTCGTTCTAACCAGGGAGGGCGCTGATCCGGTTATTTTCAAATCGCTTTCCACACCGTCCGACCCTTCCATCGCAGTGGTCAACGGTTTGCGCGATATGGCCGCAAGCATGCGTCCCGCCCTGACGCTGGAACAATTTGTCGCCACGATTGACACTATCGTGCACGGCACGACGGTCACGACCAACGCCACGCTCACCGGTACCGGGGCCAAAAGCGCTTTGCTCACCACTCAGGGCGTGCGCGATGCGCTTGAGATGCGTCGCGGCATACGCGAAGAGCAATACAACAACCGCTATACCAATGTGGCGCCGCTGGTGCCGCGCTACCTGCGCATCGGGGTGGCCGGAAGAATCGACCGCAACGGGCAGGAAGCACAGGCGCTGGACCTGGACGAAGTGCGCCAAGCCATCGAACTGTTCAGACGCGAGGGTGTGCAGGCGGTCTCTGTCTGTTTCATGAACTCGTTTGCCAACCCACAGCATGAGCAGGCGGCGGCGGAACTGGTGCGGAGCGAGTTGCCCGGTGCCTACCTGTCCGTATCGAGCGACGTGCTGCCCTCGATCCGCTTTTACGAGCGCGTCAGCACGACAGCGCTGAACTCCTACGTCGGCCCCAAGCTGAATCATTATCTGGACCAGCTGGTGGCACGACTCAAGGGCATCGGATTTTCCAGGCTGCTGCTCATCATGCAGTCCAACGGTGGCGTGATTTCACCCCAGCTGGCACGGGAGAAGGCCGCACTGACGCTACTCTCGGGCCCGGCCGGCGGGCCGGTGGCGGGGCTTTTCTATGTACGGGTTCACGGACAGAACAAGTGCATCACGACCGACATGGGCGGCACCAGTTTCGAAGCCTCGGTGGCGGTTGACAGCCCGCTGGTCAAGAACGATGGCGAGATTGCCCGCCACAAGATTGCGCTACCGATGCTCGACATCCACACCATAGGCGCTGGCGGTGGCTCGATCGGCTGGCTCGATCAGGGCGGCATGTTGCGCATGGGACCGCACAGCGCTGGCGCCGATCCCGGCCCGGCCTGCTACGGCAAGGGCGGCCGCCTGCCTGCAACGACCGATGCCAACGTCGTGTTGGGCTATCTCGATCCCGGTTTTTTTGCCGGCGGCAAGATGCGGCTCGACATGGCAGCGGCCCGGGCCGCCATCGAGGAACACATCGCCAAGCCGATGGGTTTGTCGATCGAGGAGGCTGCTGCAGGCATGTACCGCGTGGCCTGCAACAACATGGCGCAGGGTGTGCGTGAAGTAACCATCAAGCGCGGTTTCGATCCGCGCGAATTCCCCTATATTCCGGCAGGTGGCGCTGGTCCCATCCACTCCTGCCTGATTTGCAACGAGCTCGAAATCCCGCTGCAGATTGTGCCGCGTGAGTCCTCCGTGCTGTGTGCGTTCGGCATGCTGATGAGCGAGCTCAAGCACGACTTTGTGCGTACCTTTGTCGCGCGCCTTGAAGCGGTGGATTGGAGCCGTCTGGGTGCCATCATCGAGGAGATGCTGCAGGATGGCACGCGCCAGCTCGAGCACGAACAGATCGCACCAGCGCAGCGTAGTCATGCCGTGCGACTGGACTGCCGCTACCTCAAGCAGTACCATGAAGTTTCGGTACTGGTGCCGCAGGCTCTGATCCAGGCGCACGATGCGGCGGCCATCGCACAGGTCTTCCATGCCGAACACAATCGTCTCTACGGCTACTCGCTGGCGCAGGAAAACGCAGCCATCGAGGTCATCAATGTGCGCTTGCAGGCGGTGGGCCTGACCGACAAGCCAGGCTATCGCAAGCAGGCTTGGGCCGGCACCGGCTCCGAGCACGCACTCAAGGGCCAGCGATCTGTTTACATTCCCGAGACCAAGGCGTTCGCCGATATCAGGGTGTTCGACGGGCACCAGCTGGCGTATGGCAATCGGGTGCCGGGGCCGGCGCTGATCGAGCAGGAAACCACGGCTATTTTTGTCAGTGCGTCTTTTGACTGCGTGGTTGACGCGCTGGGTTCTTTTGCCCTTTACAAAAAGGGCCGCGACGATCTGGTCGCATCGTGCATGAAAGAGGAGATGGCGTCATGAGCAAGGTTGATCCCATTTTGCTATCGGTCTATGCGCGCTCCTTCAAGGCGATCACGGACGAGATGAGCATTTCCATGGCGCAGACCACGCGCTCGCCGATTCTGTGCGAGGCCAAGGACTATGTCACCGGTCTGTATGACGCCGACGGCAACATGCTCGAGCAAACCGAGAACCTGCCGATCCTGGCATTTTCGCTGGCGCCGGTGTGCAAGTACATCAAGGAATTCTTCGGCGACGAACTCTATCCGGGCGACGTCATTTTTCACAACGACGTGTTCAGCCTGGGCAATCAGAACAACGATGTGGCCGCCTTCAAGCCAATCTTTCTGGACGGCGAACTGGTCGCCTGGACGGCGGTCAAGGGGCACCAGGCCGACATCGGCGGCAACGTCGCTGGCGGTTACAACCCCAACGCCGTGGAGGTCTGGCAGGAAGCGTTGCGCATCCCGCCGGTCAAGGTGGTCGAGCGCGGCAAGTTGCGCAAGGACGTGTGGGGCCTGATCTTCGCCAATGTGCGACTGGACATCGTGCAGCACGACATGAAGGCCGAAATGGGCGCTTGTACGGTGGGCGAGCGCCGGCTACTTGAACTGCTCAAGAAGTACGGTCGGCCCAGTTTCGAACTGCACAAACAGGCTTTGTTCCAGGCCACCCGCAAGATGATGGAGGCGGAGATTGCCAAGATCCCGCCGGGGCAGTACGCGGGTGAAGGTTATGTCTACTACGACGGCCGTCACCCGGGTTCCAAGTTCACCATCCGCGTCGACATTACGGTGGGTGAGAAGAGCATCAAGTTCGACTACTCGCGCACCGACGCGCAGACCAACGGCTTTGTCAACGGCACTTTCACCTCCAGCGCTTCGGCCACCATCCTGACACTGCTGCAGATGGTGAACCCGGATATCCCGCACAACGAAGGCATGGTGCAACCGATAGAGATCATCATTCCGGAGGGAACGATCCTGAACGCCGCCTACCCCAAGGCGACCACCTTTGGCAATCACCTGTGTCCGCCCAATGCCGACGCGATCCAGCGTGCGCTGGCTCCAGTGATGCCGGAGCGCGTGACTGCTGGCTGGAACAATCTGCTGGCGTCGCTCACCACCGGCATTGACCCGCGCAGCAACGAGAAGTACGTGGACATCGGCTTCATGGGTTTAAAGGGCGGATCCGGCGCCATGCAGGGCACCGACGGCTACGACCACATCGGCATGATCGATGCCTCTGGCGGCGTGCTGGATCAGGATTACGAGATGTTCGAGCAACAGACGCCGCACACCCTGATCAAGCACGAACTGCTCGCCGACTCCGCCGGCGCCGGCCA
>CAIYGK010000254.1 GCA_903925725.1 uncultured beta proteobacterium
GAGTTGGCCTTGATGGTGATCTTGTTCTCTTTGCCTGTGCCCTTGTCCTTGGCGCCGACGTGCAGGATACCGTTGGCATCAATGTCAAACGAGACTTCAATCTGCGGTGTGCCACGCGCTGCAGGCGGGATCCCTTCGAGGTTGAATTCGCCCAGCATTTTGTTGCCTGCGGCAATTTCACGTTCGCCCTGGAACACTTTGATCGTGACCGCCGGCTGGTTGTCGTCAGCGGTCGAAAAAGTCTGTGCAAATTTGGTCGGGATCGTCGTGTTCTTGGTGATCATCTTGGTCATCACACCGCCAAGTGTTTCGATGCCCAGAGACAAAGGTGTCACGTCGAGCAGCAGCACGTCCTTGCGGTCGCCAGACAGAACCTGACCCTGAATCGCGGCACCGACTGCCACTGCTTCGTCCGGATTGACGTCTTTGCGTGGCTCCTTGCCGAACAGTTCCTTGACCTTCTCCTGGACCTTGGGCATGCGCGTCATGCCACCGACCAGAATCACGTCATTGATGTCCGATACGCTGACACCGGCATCCTTGATCGCAGTGCGGCACGGACCAATGGTGCGTTCAATCAGTTCTTCTACCAGCGACTCCAGTTTGGCGCGCGTCAGCTTGATGTTCAGGTGCTTCGGACCAGAAGCATCGGCCGTGACGTAAGGCAGGTTGATGTCGGTTTGTGCGCTGCTCGATAGCTCGATTTTGGCCTTTTCTGCTGCTTCCTTGAGGCGCTGCAATGCCAGCACGTCCTTGCCCAGGTCAACGCCCTGGTCCTTCTTGAATTCGGCGATGATGAAATCAATGATGCGCTGATCAAAGTCCTCACCGCCCAGGAACGTGTCGCCGTTGGTTGAAAGAACTTCGAACTGCTTTTCGCCATCGACATCAGCGATCTCGATGATGGAGACGTCGAAGGTGCCACCGCCGAGGTCATAAACAGCAAACTTGCGGTCGCCCTTTTCGTTCTTGTCGAGTCCAAAGGCGAGGGCGGCAGCGGTGGGCTCGTTGATGATGCGCTTGACATCGAGTCCGGCGATGCGGCCGGCGTCCTTGGTGGCCTGCCGTTGCGCGTCATTGAAGTAAGCTGGTACGGTGATAACAGCGTCCGTGACCGCTTCGCCGAGATAGTCCTCGGCCGTCTTCTTCATCTTGCGAAGAATATCGGCACTGACCTGCTGTGCAGAAATCTGCTTGCCACGTACTTCGACCCAGGCATCGCCGTTGTCGGCCGCCGCGATCTTGTAAGGCATCAGATCGATATCTTTCTGAACTTCCTTCTCGACAAACTTGCGACCAATCAGGCGCTTGACCGCATACAGGGTATTTTTCGGGTTGGTCACTGCCTGGCGTTTGGCGGAGGCACCGACCAACACTTCGCCGTCTTCCTGATAGGCTACGACAGAAGGGGTGGTGCGCGCACCCTCTGCGTTTTCAATCACCTTCGGCGTATTGCCCTCCATGATCGAAACGCAACTGTTGGTTGTGCCCAAGTCAATACCAATGATTCTGCCCATGATTCTTCCTTATTCAAAAATTCGATGTTTTCAACTTGTGGATAACTTGAACTTTTTCAAGTCAAACAATTCAACTATTTAGTCGCCGCAACCGTGACCAGTGCCGGACGCAGCACGCGATCGGCAATCAGGTAGCCTTTTTGCAGCACGGTCACCACGGAATTGGCCTCAAGTTCGGAAGGGACGACACTGATGGCCTGCTGCTGATGGGGATCGAATTTGGTACCGGCACCAGGGTTGACGACAAGCACCTTGTTGCGTTCAAGCGCCGCCAGCAGCTGGCGCAGCGTCGCCTGGGCACCTTCGCGAATCTGGTCCACCGTTGCGTCCTTGATGAGAAGCCCCGCCTCCAGGCTGTCCACCACGGGCAGCAGGCTCTCCGCAAAGCTCTCGACAGCAAATTTGCGCGCCTTCGCAATTTCCTCCTCAGCGCGGCGCCGTGCATTGTCGGCCTCCGCCTTGGCGCGCAGGAATTGGTCTGCCAGGTCTGCACTCTTGGCTTGCAGGAGTGCCAGGTCGGCTTGGGCGCGGGACAGGGCGTCTGCCTCTTCCGCGAACTGCGCGGAAGCCGGTTCCCCGGTGTTCGGATCCACGGACGAGTTTGAGTTGGGTTGTTTTGAATTGTTTTCAGACATGCTAGTGAGCCAGGTTTTACTGTGACGCCAAGGATGTTGGGGCGTCGTCGGGCTATTCAAGAGCCCTTTAGGGTCCGGATTTCAAGTTGTGACGGTTGGCTGAGCAAGCTGCCGTCCGGCAGAGCGGAGGCGACCCTAGCGCGAAACGCCCAGCAATTCAACGTCGAACTTCAAAGTTGCATTGGGTGGAATCACACCGCCCGCGCCACGCGCACCGTAACCCAGTGCCGGCGGAATGATGAGGGTGCGTGCGCCACCCACCTGCATGCCGGCGACGCCTTCGTCCCATCCGCGTATCACCATGCCGGCGCCGAGCGAAAAGACGAATGGGTCGTTGCGGTCTTTGCTGGAGTCGAACTTGGCACCCTGGACGCCATCGTTGTAGAGCCAGCCGGTGTAGTGGACGGTCACGCTTTGTCCCGCAGCTGCCAGCAGGCCGGTGCCGACGATGTTGTCCGTGTACTGCAGCCCGGAGGGTGTGGTGTTCATACCGTGATCTTTCTATGCTATCAAAAGGATAGTTTAATGTGCTTATGTGGACTTCTTGGCTTGACCTGCGGACCATTTCAGGGCGAAGGACGGAATATCACTCCAGCGCTTCAGCAGATCAGCGCCTGGCGCGGTGAGGACGTAGCCGTCCTTTCCATGCGTGATCAAACTCGCCTGACGCAATTCCTTGATCCGGGTGTTGAGCGTGTTGGGTGTGATGCCGCCAACGCTATCCTGCAGCAGTCGGAAGGTCTGCGCATGACCATCCCGCAGAGCCCACAGGACACGGATGGCATAGCGCGACTCAAGCAGCCCGAGCAACTGCGCAACGGCGGCATCTTCTTTGGCACTCATATCAAGCGGCTCTCTCCAAATCCCTGCAAGCTGGTAGGCGTGATTCAATGGATGCGCTTGCGGGCCGACTGCATGAGCCTTTGACGTTTGCACATACTATTCACTGGTGCGAAAACTATAACGCAGATTCACGCTCGCCACCTGATTTATAGCTACCATCTTTAGTACGTGCGGCAGGCTGCTGCTGCGTTGAGGCATGCCACTGATCACATTCCCTCGTTTCACGCATTTCTTTTAGGGTCGTTGGAAATTAGCGACACCAAAAACGTCGGAAGTTGGCACACTCTGCGCCCACCATGAAACGCATTTGGGACATTTCTTCACCGCTGCATCCGGGTTCGCCGGTCTTTCCCGGAGACACGCCCTTTCGCCAGGAGTGGACGGCCACCATTGCACCGGGCTGCCCGGTCAATGTCAGCGCACTGACGCTCTCACCGCATGTCGGCAGCCACGCCGACGCGCCCTTGCACTACGACGCGCAGGGAGAACCGGTTGGCGCTCTCGACTTGGTGCCCTATCTGGGGCCATGCCGCGTGATCCATGCCATCGGCTGTGGTCCGCTGATTGAGTGGCAGCACCTCGCTCATGCCGTGCAGGATCTGACGTCACGCCTGCTTGTGCGTACCTATGAGCGTATGCCGGTAGACCGCTGGGACGCGGGGTTGGCGGCTTTCGCACCAAAGACGCTGGAGCGCCTGGCCGATCTGGGTGTGCTGCTGGTGGGCATCGACACGGCCAGCATCGACCCGGCGGACAGCAAGACGCTGCCCAGCCACCAACTGATCCGCCAGCGCGGCTTGCGCGTGCTGGAGAACCTGGTACTTGACGCCGTGCCCGAGGGCGACTACGAACTGATTGCCTTGCCGCTCAAACTCATGCTCGCCGATGCTTCACCAGTGCGGGCCATCCTGAGAGAACTTCATGATCACCCTTGAACACTGCCAACAACTCGACCTGCAGGATCCGCTGCGTCCCCTGCGCGAGCAGTTCAGCCTGCCCAGCGGCCTGATCTACCTCGACGGCAATTCGCTCGGCGCCTTGCCGAAGAGCACGGCTGCGCGGGTGGCCCAGGTGGTCACCCAGGAGTGGGGTCAGGGACTGATCGGTTCCTGGAACGAGGCCGGCTGGTTTGACATGCCGCAGCGTCTGGGCGACCGCATCGCTAGCCTGATCGGCGCCGGGCCAGGCGAGGTGGTAGCGACCGACAGTACCTCGATCAATCTGTACAAGGTGCTCAGCGCCGCGCTGCTGATTGCCAGAAGCAGCGATCCGGCAAGGCTCAGGGTGATTTCCGAGCGCGACAATTTTCCGACCGATCTCTACATTGCAGAAGGCCTGTGCGGCGCGCAAGGCGGCACCCTGGAGCTGCTTGAACCCGAGCAATTGGCAGCGGCGCTAGCGCCACAGGCGGCGCAGGATGTGGCGGTGCTGCTGCTGACGCACGTCAACTACCGCACCGGTGCCATGCACGACATGGCAGCACTCAGCGCAGCTGCACACCGGGCCGGCGTGCTTACGGTATGGGACCTGGCGCACAGCGCGGGCGCGGTGCCCGTGAGCCTGAAGGCGGACCAGGCCGATTTTGCGGTCGGCTGTGGCTACAAGTACCTCAATGGTGGCCCCGGCGCGCCGGCGTTTGTGTGGGTCAGCCCGCGGCATGCTGATCGCTTCTGGCAGCCACTGGCGGGCTGGTGGGGCCACGCAGCGCCCTTTGCCTTCACGCCGGACTACCAGCCGGCGAGCGGCATTGCGCGCTACCTGTGCGGCACCCAGCCCATCATCAGCCTGTCGGCACTGGCCTGCGGACTCGACACCTTTGGCGCTGCCGAGGCGTTCGGCGGCATGGCAGCGCTGCGCGCCAAGTCGCTGGCGCTGAGCGACCTGTTCATCAGCCTGGTGGAACAGCGCTGCGCCGGCCACGGCCTGAGCGTGGTCACGCCGCGCGAGCGTGAACGGCGCGGTTCACAGGTCAGTCTGGCAAGAGAGGAAGGCGGCTACGCCATCATGCAGGCCCTGATTGCGCGCGGTGTCGTTGGCGACTTTCGCCCGGGCGACGGCGCTCAGCGAGCGGACATCCTGCGCTTTGGGCTGACGCCGTTGTACACCGGTTTTGAAGATGTGTGGCAGGCACTGGAACAACTGCGCCAGGTACTCGACAGCGGCGAATGGCAGCGAGCCGAGTTCAGCCTGCGCAAGGCGGTGAGCTGATATGCGCACCCCTGAGCAGATCCTGGCTGCGGAAGCGGCGCAGCTCGATTTCAGCCGTTCCATGAGCTATGGCGACTACCTGCACCTCGACCAGATTCTGGGCGCGCAGGTTCCGCTGTCGCCCGACCATAACGAGATGCTGTTCATCGTCCAGCACCAGACCAGCGAGCTCTGGATGAAGCTGATGCTGCATGAGCTGCAGGCGGCCATGGCCTGCGTTGCCAGCGATGAACTGGGCAGCGCCTTCAAGATGCTGGCGCGCGTCAGCAAGATCATGGAGCAGCTGGTGCACGCCTGGGATGTGCTGGCCACCATGACGCCGCCTGAATACAGCGCCATCCGTCCGTACCTGGCCAACTCGAGCGGCTTTCAGAGCGCACAATACCGCTGCATCGAGTTTGCGCTGGGCAACAAGAACGCCGCCATGCTCAAACCGCACGCGCACCGGCCCGATCTGCTGGAGCAGGTGCAGGCTGCACTGGTGGCGCCGTCGCTCTACGACCAGGCGCTGCGCTTGCTGGCGCGACGCGGCATTGCCGTGCCCGAGAGTCACACCGAGCGCGACTGGAGCCACGCCTACGGCGCCAGCCCGGCTGTCGAAGCCGCCTGGCTGGTGGTGTACCGCAACCCTCGCGAGCACTGGGACCTGTACCAACTGGGCGAGGAACTCACGGACCTGGAAGACGCATTTCGGCTCTGGCGCTTTCGCCATGTGACCACGGTGGAGCGGGTGATTGGCTTCAAGCGCGGCACCGGTGGCACCGGCGGCGTCAGCTACCTGCGCAAGATGCTTGACGTGGTGTTGTTCCCCGAGATCTGGACGCTGCGCACCAGCCTCTAAGGTTGGAGCCCGCGACCGCGCTCCAGAGCCTCCAGATTGACGCCGCGCTGCGATGCGCCACTCAGAGCCTCGGTAGCTTGCAGAACCTCCGCATAAGTGAAGAGGAAGTCTGGCTGGCTCGAAGCGAAGCCCAGCAGCACCAGGTTGGCCATCATCGGGCTGTGCATCTGCAGCGCCACGGCGTCGGCATCGCAGGTATGAACGCTTACCTGCATTTCGTTCAGCATTTCAGCGACCCGGTGGTCCGGAAACGCTTGTCCGTCCGGAGCGTTGACCACGCACATGGCACTTCGGCCGTTCTGCCTGGAACGCAGATAGGGCAGGGTGCGGTGCGATTCCATGCAGTCGAGTCCGAGCAGCAGATCGGCATCGCCTTCGCGAACCATGGGACTGCTGAACTGACCCAGTTTCAGATGGGTCATCACCGAGCCGCCGCGCTGGGACATGCCAAAGGTCTGCGACCCGAGCACCGGCACCTCTTTGCGCCGCGCCATTTCGATAAAGATCTTGGTCGTGAAAAGAACACCCTGTCCACCCACCCCCGCAATAATGGTCTGCAATCTCATGCGTGGACCTGCGCTTGCGGAATCGAGAGTGGTTGAATAGCCCCTTGTGCGCAGACCTGGATACAGATGCCGCAGTTGATGCAGGTGCGTCGGTCAATATCGACCAGACCATCTGGTCGGCGCCGCAACGAGGGGCATTCGAACCAGGTGGTGCAGTAGCCACAGGCAATGCAGACACCGGTGGACGGCATGCTGATGGCGCCCCGTGGGCATTGCGCCTGGCAAACGCGGCAGGCGGTGCACTTGCCGGCGTCGATCTGGTAGCGGCCCGCGACCAGCGTGATGGCGGCGCTGGGGCATACATGGAGACAGATGTCGCAGTGCGTGCAGACACCACAGTGAAAGCAGCGCTCACGGGCCTCAGCGCTTGCGGCCTCGCTGCCCAGACCGAGATTGACCTCTTCGAAGTTCCAGATTGAATCGGCTGGCGCACGATGGAGTGCTTGGGCGCGTTCCGTCTTGCGGAAGAATTGCAGCTTGATGTCCTGCACTGCAGCGACGGGCGATGCCTGATGCGCTCGCGCCGCCGGCCCCCCCCTTGCCAGCTTCGCGCAGGCGATGCCCGGGCCGGCTGCCAGTTGCAGGATGGGTGCTTCAATCCTTGTGCCGCCAAGCTGCCCGTGGATCCCCAGGGCGGCCCGCTTGCCGGCGTTAACGGCGCCAACCACGGTACCCACGCCGCTGCTGGCGGCATCACCACCGGCAAATAAGCGCGGCTGCGCGGTGCGTCCCCACAGGTCAACCTGCAGTCGGCCACTTAGAGCCAAACCTGGCTCGCTGAGGTAGGTCAGGTCGGCGTCACCACCGATGCACACCAGGACACTTTCGGCCTCGTTGGTTTCGCTGAAAAAAGGCGGTGAATTTGCCGGCAGATCCGGTTTTGCCAGGGCAAGGTCGTGCAGCAGCAGTTTGATCCGATGGGTCTCACCGGATTCGAAACCGACAGGCACCACGGCATGATGAAACACAATGCCTTCCTCGCGTGCCGCGCTCACCTCTTCGGGTATCGCCAGCAGCACATCGTAATAGACGTCCACCACGGCGCCTTGGCGCCGGGCGCTGCGTGCGGCGTCGATGGCGGTGTTGCCGCCGCCGATCACAGCGACGCGCCCGCCAAGCACCGGTGACTCTTCGGCGCGCAAGCGGTACAAGTAGTCGAGCCCGCTGAGCACGCCGGCACGATCTTCACCGGCAATGTTGAGACGCCTCTGTTGCCAGGCGCCAGTTGCCAGATAGACGGCGTCGAAGCGGTCCAGTTCTGACCAGGCCAGGCTGGAGCCCAGACGAACCCCGGTGTGCACGATGACGCCGAGCGACTTGAATACATCGAGTTCCCGGTGCAGCACGCTGGTCGGTAGTCGGTATTGGGTGATGGCCCAGCGCAGCATGCCGCCGATTTCGGGTAGCGACTCAAAGATTTCAACGCCGTAACCCAGGCGTGCCAGGTGGTAAGCAGCGGTCAGGCCGGAAGGGCCAGCTCCGACCACAGCCACCGTCTTGCCGATCGGGTTTCCCCGGCTGGCAAAACCGGCGGCCGAGCGACCACGGTCTCCGGCCATGCGTTCGATGGCGTTGATGGACAGGGCGCCGTCATGGTCGCTCCGGTTGCAATGGCTCTCGCACGGGTGCGGGCAGACGCGTCCCAGCGTGGACGGAAAAGGATGCTCCTGGTACAGCATGTTGGCGGCGTCGAACCATTGGTCCTGCCCTGCCAGCGTCATCAGGCGATCGATGTCGTTGCCGGCCGGACAGGCTTCAGAACAGGGCGACAAGCGGTCCTGGTGACGCGGCATCCACGGCGCATCGAGCGCCGCGACTGTGCCTGGTGAACGCGCCCGTGGCCCATGGAGCACCTCGACCGCGATGGCTACCTTGCCCGGACCCAGGCCTTTGTACTGGGCCACGCAGGCGTAACGGGCCAGAACAACGGCGACGCCGCCCTGCTCGGCACGGCTGTGCGCCAGCGCGTCAAGCAGCACGCGGTGAAAGCTGGCCAGGTCGTTGGGGTCGGCGTGCACGAGGTAGTTGATGCCGCAGCCCCTGATCAAGGTTTCGAGTTGAACAATGCCGCCGGTGTGGCCATCGGCGGTCTGGCCGGACTCGGGCGTTGGCTGCATGCCGGTCATACCGGTTGTGCCGTTGTCCAGGACCAGCAGGACAAAGCGGGCGCCGTTGTAGACAGCGTTCTCCAGCCCCGCTGCCCCGGAGTGAAAAAAGGTGCCATCGCCGATGGTGGCGAAAATCGGCGGCGCTTTGCCGTCCTGAGCGTAGGCGTGATAGAAGCCCGATGCCATCGAGATTGAAGCACCCATGTCGTGCACGGTGTCAACTGCACCCTGGTTCAGCCCCAGGGTGTAGCAGCCGATGTCGCCCGGGAAGAGAGCGTCCGGAAAGGCGCGCCGCAGGGCGTAAAACGTGGCGCGGTGGCCGCACCCGGGGCAGAAGGTGGGACGACGGATCGGAAGTTCCAGCGCAGCCACGGCCTGTGCCATACGGTTGGCGGCTCGCTCATGGGCGATTAGCGCGGCCTCGCGGGCAGCCGCAATCAGATGTTTTTCAACGACGTCGGGGGTCAATTCCCCATGCGACGGAACGTGCCCGCTCAGGCGCCCCCAGACCGGCATTGGCAGCCGGATCTGGAGTTCGACCGCAGCGTCGGTTTCCTCAAACACAATGACCCGCTCGCAGCGGCTGGAAAAATCCTCGAGCAAAGCCCTTGGGAGCGGATAGGCGGTGGCGATCTTCAGAATCGGACACTGGTCTGCCAGTCCCAGAGAGGGCAGCAGATCATTCAGGTAGGCGTAGCTGACGCCGACCGCAACCAGACCCAGTGGCGAGCGATGCCGGTTTGATCCAGGCGGGAAGAAAGCATGATTGCCAGGCCAGCTTTCGAACTCCTTTTCGATCGCTGCCAGTTTTTCGTTGAGTTCCTTGTGCAACTGCAGCCTGGCGCGTGGCGCCGCCGCCCAGCGTTGCGGATTCTTCTCGAAATCGGCGCTTCGACCTGCAACCTGGACAGGCTTGCATTCGATCGATTGATCGGAGTGACATACGCGCACTGTGGGCCGCAGCAGGACCGGCATCTGATGACGTTCGGATAGCTCGAAGGCGAGCGCGACCATGTCCTTGGC
>CAIYGK010000255.1 GCA_903925725.1 uncultured beta proteobacterium
GCCTTGACCAGGGTGCCGGCGGTGTCAATCATGTCGTCCATGATGACGCAGTTGCGGCCTTCGATCTCGCCGATCACGTGCATCACTTCGGACACATTGGCGCGCGGACGGCGCTTGTCGATGATGGCCAGGTCGCAGTTCAGCTGCTTGGCCAGGGCGCGTGCGCGCACCACACCACCGACGTCGGGCGAGACCACGATCAGGTCTTCGTAATTCTTCTGGCGCAGATCGCCGAGCAGCACGGGCGAGGCATAAATATTGTCCACCGGGATGTCAAAAAAGCCCTGAATCTGGTCGGCGTGCAAGTCCATGGTCAGGACGCGTGCCACACCGACGGCTTGCAGCATATTGGCTACCACCTTGGCCGTGATCGGCACGCGGGTAGAGCGTGGGCGGCGGTCCTGACGGGCATAACCAAAATAGGGAATGACGGCGCTGATGCGTTCGGCCGATGCGCGCTTCAGGGCGTCGACCATGATCAGCAATTCCATCAGGTTTTCGTTGGTCGGGGCGCAGGTTGACTGCACCACAAAAACGTCGCGTGCACGCACGTTCTGGTTGATTTCGACCGACACTTCACCGTCCGAGAAGCGGCCGACGGCAGCCGCACCCAGAGAAATATTCAGATGGCTTGCGATCTGCGCGGCCATACCGGGATTGGCATTTCCGGTAAAAACCATGAAATCAGGGGATTCAGGAGCCTGCATGAATAGTCCAGCGGTTGAGTGATGTTTGCGCCTGTGCGTTCTGTTTACGGTACCTGCCGCGCCAGCGTACGGCAGGTACAAGGAATTGTTTGGCAGGGGAAGAAGGATTCGAACCTTCGCATGCTGGAATCAAAATCCAGTGCCTTAACCAACTTGGCGACTCCCCTACACGGGTTGACAGTCAAAGACCGCCAACCGATAAACGGTTACTGCCTGCCCACCCTACCAGGGGATGAACAGCCAAACTCTCACACAACCTCACCTGAAACGTGCCTGGCACGCTACCCAAGTCAGGCTGTTGCAATACATGGGCAAACACCGCGCTTCCAGAACCTGTCATGCGACCCTTCAAGCCCTGTGAGGCAAGCCATCCAAGGGCCTGCGTCACGCCAGGACAAAGTCTTTCGGCAACGCTCTGCAGATCGTTGCGGCCAAAACCGAATGCATCTGCCAAGAAGCCGGAAATTATAGCAGTCTCACTGTCCCTTTTGAGGCTGGGGTCTGAGAAAATCAGGCGGGTTTCCAGCCCCTGGTCTGGTTTTACGACCAGGAATCTGCCTTGTGGCAGCGCGACGGGGGTGATCTTTTCGCCCACACCTTCGACCCACGCGTTTTGTCCAGCCAGGAAGAACGGCACGTCCGCGCCCAGGCCAAGTCCAATCTGGCTGAGCCTTTCCAGCGAATAGTCGAGTTTCCAGAGGCGGTTCAAGGCCAGCAGAGTCGATGCGGCGTCGCTTGATCCGCCGCCCATGCCGGCCTGCGCAGGAATGCGCTTTTCGATGCCGATGTGAGCGCCCTGGGGGCTGCCGCAGCTGGTCTGCAGGGCGCGAGCGGCACGCAACACCAGATCGTCAACTGGCAGCGGCGTGCACAGATCTTCACGACTGATTTGTCCGTCTGCGCGCAGCTCAAAATGCAGCGTGTCGTGCCAGTCAATCAGCATGAACGCCGACTGCAAGAGGTGATAGCCGTCATTTCTGCGTCCCGTGACATGCAGGAACAGGTTGAGCTTGGCCGGTGCTGCAACGTTGTAGAGAGACTTCATTTCTCAAGTATCAGTCGGATTTGTGTCTCGGATCCTGCTTCGGTGCGCCGGGCCAGTATGCGCCCCGCCGCGTACTGCGAGAGGTCGGCCTGCCAGCCGGCGACCTCTTGATTGTCTCCGGCGAGCCAGCCAAATAGCGCCGTCAGCGGTAATTCGGTGCCCAGGGTGTGCCGGATCAAGGCGTCGAGCGACTCAAAGTCTTGCGTCTGATTACCACTGCGCAAGCTGGCGTTGTTGGGACTCCAGGACATCAAGGCGACGATGCCGCCGAGCGGCGTGAACAGGGTCAAATCGCCCATCCGGGGGTCGCCACTCAGTTCAAAAGCTCCGGCCAGGGACTGCGATGGCGCTTGGCCCAACGGTGCTTGGATCGTGATGGCCAGCCGTCCGTGCCAGCGCTTTGCGTTGGCGTCATTGCTTGCAGTGCGCGGCATCGCGCAAGCGCAGAGCAAGACGGCAACGGCAAGAATGACCAGGCGGATTGCCTTCGAAGGCGACATCACAACTTTACACGAAGGCGTTTGAGGGTGTCCAGGAGAGCCTCGTTGTCGGCGTTGATCTGGGTGCCTTCCTTCCAGACCGCCAGTGCGTCATCGCGCCGCCCCATGGTCCAAAGCACCTCACCCAGATGAGCTGCGATTTCAGCATCCGGCTTGGCCTTGAATGCCCCCTGCAAGAGGCGCAGCGCTTCGGTCAGGTTGCCGGCACGGTATTCAACCCAGGCCAGGCTGTCGGTGATGAAGGGGTCGGCCGGTGCGAACTCCAGCGCCTTCATGACCAGTTGTCGTGCTTCGCCAAGCCGCGTGTTGCGCTCAGCCAGGGAGAAGCCGAGCGCGTTGTAGGCGTGCTGGTAATCAGGTTTGCCGGCCATCACCTGGCGCAACATGCGCTCCATGTCGTCGAGCTTTCCGAGCTTTTCCGCCATCATGGCCATGTCGTAAACCAGATCGAAGTCATCGGGAAAGCGCTTGCTTGCCTGTGCAAGCAGTTCGTAGGCGCTCCTGTATTGCTTGTTTTCGCGAAGCAGCTGAACTTCCGCCTCAATCTTCAGCCGTGCGTCCTGTGCCGACCTTTCCGGCTGGCTGCGAACCAGTTTGCGCGCCTCGTCAAGTTTGCCCTGACGCGCCAGAATGGAGGCACGGCGAAACTGGGCGCTCAACAAATCCTCCGGGTTGTCAATGCGTTTAAGCCAGGCGTCAGCCTTGGCAAAGTCCTTTTCCTGCTCGGCGATCTGGGCCAGCGAAAGATATGCCTGAATCAGTCCACGACTGGTGTCGGCCCGTGCCGGCGTGCTGCGACTGGCCATAGCCAGATCAACATAACGGCTGAAAGACTGCTCAGCCGCAGCCAACTTGCCGTCCTGCAATTCAAGCGCTCCGCGCACCAGCCAGGCTGGCATGTAATCGGGCTTCTCGGTGGTCACCACGAGAAGCTGCTGCGCTGCCTCGCCATAGCGCTGCGCATCGAGAAGCAGCCGCGCATACTCCATCCGGAATTCGGCTGGCGCTGTGCCCTCAAGGTACTTCTTCACGATCGGATCCGCCTGAGGCGTCTTTGCGCTCATCATCGCCAGAGCCAGCATGGCCGGACCCTCTGCCCTGGCGTCTATTGCCTGCGCGCGCCGCGCCGCTTCGAGTGCGCCAACACTGTCACCCGCGTCCAGCCTCAGTCGGCCGATGCTGGTCCAGGCCGGCACGCCCAGCACTGGTGTGCTCAGATAGGACGTCAAGGCCTGCTCTACCGTCGTTGCAGCAAGTTTCTTGTCACCGACACGGGAAAAGTAGCGTGGAATGGCAGAAATCGCGGCAGCGCGTTCCTTGGCTTCGGTGGCGGCCAGTTCGCGCTTGAGAGGCTCCAGCGTTTCACCAATCCGGTTCAGGCCGATCAATATCTGCAGTAAATAGCGATTGGCTTCCCTGGAGGCGGGCAGGGCCTGCCTCCATGCACGGGCCGCTGCCAGCGCGGAATCGCCCGAACGTGACTGCAAGGCGATGTCGACCGCGCGCTGGTACAGCCGGCCGTCATTGGTCTTGCGTGCGGCATCCAGAAGCAAAGAGTATCCAGTGCCTGGTTCGCCGTCACGCGCATTGAGTTCACCGAGAAGGAGCTCGTAAAAGAGCTCGCTGTCCAACGCCGAACTCACCGGCACATTGTTGGTGCTCTCGCTCGTCTGCGCCTGAACGCTGAGCGCACAGATGCAGACGAGTGAGAGCAGGAAGCGATTGAAAAGCGGCATCGGACCATAATAATCCATGTTCGCACCTATTGTTTGCCATGCCTGAACTGCCTGAAGTTGAAGTCACGCGTCTGAGTTTTGCCAGCAGGATTGAGGGCGCCAGGATTCTGTCTGTGCGGCTTGGCAAGGCCTTGCGCTGGCCGCTGGGATGTGCGCCCTCGCGACTGGTCAATCGCGGTGTGCTAGGTGTGCGCAGACGCGGAAAATACCTTCTGATCGATCTGGACCAGGGTTTGCTGTTGCTGCATCTGGGCATGTCGGGCAGTCTGAGCTTTGCCAAGGATCTGCCCGCACCGGGCAGGCACGATCATTTCGAGATGGTTACAACACAGGGCACGCTGCGCTTGAATGATCCGCGTCGTTTTGGCGCAGTGGTTTACGCCGATGCTCAGGATGCGGGAGCGGCCAGGACTCTGCTCGGGCGGCTCGGTGTCGAGCCCTTGACCCAGGATTTCGATGTAGACCGGTTTCATGCCGGTTTGAAGCGTCGCAAGGCAGCGATCAAGCAGGTGCTGCTGGCCGGCGATGTGGTTGTTGGGGTGGGCAACATCTATGCATCCGAGGCGCTTTTTCTGGCCGGTATCCGCCCGACCGTGATCGCCGCTCGATTGAGCCGGCCTCGCGTGGCCCGGCTACATGCGGCCATTCGCGACATCTTGGGGCGTGCGCTGGCGAGTGGCGGCACCACCCTGCGCAATTTTGCCAGTGCCAGCGGCGAGAAAGGGCATTTCCAGTTTGAAACCATGGTCTATGCGCGCGAGGGCGAGCCTTGCCGGGTCTGCTCCAAGGCGATCAAGTCACTGCGCCAGGGACAGCGCTCGACCTTTTACTGCCCACAATGCCAAAAAGCGTGAAAGGAAGCAGCGGCACTGCCCTGCCAGCCATCGCCGCCAGGGTCGTGAAGTGGCAGAAAGCCTCCGGGCGCAACGACTTGCCGTGGCAGCAGACACGTGATCCTTACCGGGTCTGGCTGTCGGAAATCATGCTGCAGCAGACCCAGGTGGCAACGGTGCGCGACTACTTTGCACGCTTCCTGCAGCGCTTCCCGAACGTCGCGGCACTGGCGTCAGCGCCACTGGATGAAGTGCTGGGGCTCTGGAGCGGTCTGGGGTATTACAGCCGGGCGCGCAACCTGCATTTGTGTGCTGCTGAAGTGATGAAGGGGCACGGCGGCTCCTTTCCGTCCAGCGCGCAGCTCTTGCAGACCTTGCCAGGTATTGGGCCATCGACGGCGGCAGCCATCGCGGCGCTCTGCTTTGGCGAGCGCGTCGCCATTCTGGACGGCAATGTCCGGCGCGTGCTGACGCGTGTGCTCGGTTTTGATGGCGACTTGTCGCTGGCGGCCCAGGAACGCGAGCTATGGAGACTGGCTTCTGAACTGTTGCCGCGGCGCGATCTGAATGAAGCGATGCCTCGCTACACACAGGGCCTGATGGACCTGGGCGCCACAGTCTGCAGGGTCAATCCAGTCTGCGAAATCTGTCCGCTCGAAAGATTGTGCGTTGCGCGGCAAATCGATCAGGTACAGCGTTATCCGGTCAAGACCCGCAAGATAAAGCGCAGCGCGCAGTCAATCTGGCTGCTCTGGGCGCACACGGACGATGGCTCGATCTGGCTGAGCAAGCGGCCCAGCCACGGTGTCTGGGGTGGCCTCTACTGCTTTGCCCTGTTTGATGATCGCGCGACCCTGCAGGCCGCAGTGCCGGGGGGCTACCGGGCGGCACTGCACGATGCACCGCCGCTGAAGCATGTACTGACCCATAAAGACCTGCACCTGCATCCGGTCCGGTTGCTCATGCCGAAATCCATCAGCCCGAGCACCCCGGGAGCCTGGGTTGCGACGTCTGACTGGCCGGATCTCGGGCTGCCCGCGCCCGTCAGGAAACTGCTGACCCGGTTCAATGACCTTCCAGTTCGCGATGGCGTTTCAAGGTGACCCATCTGGATTGAAACAGGTTGACCAGCTGCTCGACCAGATAGACCGAGCGGTGCTGGCCACCGGTGCAACCGATGGCCACCGTGACGTAACTGCGGTGATCGCGCGCCAGCGCGTCCAGCCAGTGATTCAGGAAAGCCTGAATCTGCTCCAGCATTTGCGCTACATCAGCTTGAGCCCGCAGGAAAGCAGCAACCGGTTCGTCCTTGCCGGTCAGGTGCCGCAACGCGGGTTCGTAGTGAGGGTTGGGCAGCATGCGAACGTCAAAGACATAGTCGGCGTCAGTGGGCACGCCGCGCTTGAAGGCAAAGGATTCGAAGATCAGAGTAAGTTGCTCGCCAGCGGTTGTGATCAGCGATTTCACATAGCCCTGCAACTGCGACGGACGGATGATGCTGGTGTCGATGATGTGCGCCTGGTCGCGCAGCGGGCTTAGCAGTTCACGCTCGATTTCAATCGCATGCACCAGCACGCGGCGCATGCTTGTTTCGGTCGGGTCTGATTCTGTCTGCGATAAGGGATGCTTGCGCCGCGTCTCCGAATAGCGACGCACCAATGTTTCCGTGGTTGCGTCCAGGAACAGCGACTTGACTGTGATGCCCTGCTCTTTCAGAAGCGCAAACTGCGTTGGCAACAGGTGCAGCGAATTGGCATTGCGCGCATCCATCGCGATGGCGACCCGGCTCGCGTTTTGCTGGCGCTCCAGCGTCACAAAGGGCAGCAACAATTCCGGGGGCAAATTGTCGACGCAAAAAAACCCGGCGTCCTCCAGCGCATGCAGCGCTACCGACTTGCCAGAGCCCGACATGCCCGTAATCAAGACAAGCTGCAACCTGGCTGGTTCAATCTGCATGAGCTTACCCCTGTGCCTGTAACATTTCCCTGGCGTGTGCCAGCGTCGTTTCCGACAAGTGTTCTCCCCCGAGCATGCGCGCTACCTCGACCACCCGCTGCTCACCCTGAACCGCGAGCACCGAACTCAGCGTGGTCTGGCCCTGCGTCTGCTTGGTCACCACCAGATGCTGGTTGGCGCTGGCGGCCACCTGCGGCAAGTGGGTCACAGCCAGCACTTGTCGGTCGATTCCCAGGCGCTTCATCAAGCGCCCCACGGTTTGCGCAACCGCGCCACCAACGCCCGCGTCAATTTCGTCAAATATCAGGGTTTGTGCCGTGCCCAGCGTACTGGTGGTGACGGCAATGGCTAGCGCCATGCGAGAGAGTTCACCCCCGGAGGCCACCTTGTTGACCGGTCGCGGCGTGCTGCTGGCATGGCCGGCCACCAGAAAAGTCACTTCTTCCAGACCGTGCTGCATCGGCTGTGCGACCGTTTGCAGCGCTACGTCAAACTGGCCGCCCTGCATGCCCAGACCCTGCATTGCCTGCGTGATGGCAATGGCGAGTCGCGGCGCTGCCTTGCGGCGAGCGGCAGAGAGCAGTTTTGCTTCCTGCATATAGGCTTGCTCAGCGGCATCCTGCTTTGCCTGAAGAGCCTCCAGATCGGAGGCCGCTTCGATCTTCTGAAGGTCAAGCTTCCAGTCGTCCAACAACGCCGGCAAGTCGGCTGGCGCACGTCTATAACGTCGAGCCAGCGCCAGCCACTGGCCCATGCGGGTATCGAGTTCGGCCAGACGCTGCGGGTCCGGTTCGGTCTTGCGAAGGTAGGCACGCAAGGCATGTACGCTGTCCTGCACCTGTGCCAGGCTGGACGACAGCAGATCTGACAATTCCCGGAAGCCGGGCTCAAGATGTTGCTGCTGATGGAGTAACTGGTGTGCCGCATGGATCGTGCTGCGCGCACTGCTTTCATCGTTGTCCAGCGTTTGCAGGGCGCCCTGGGCCGCGTCAATCAGGGCTTGCGCATTGGAAAGTCGGCCCTGCTCGGTGTTGAGTTCATCCCATTCGTCGGGCAACGGTGCGAGCTTCTCTACCTCGGCCATTTGCCAGGCCAGGCGCTCGTGCTCGCTTTCCAGGGACGCTTGCGCGGCCTGCGCCTGCGCCAGTTCGCCTTGTGCGTGGCGCCATTGCTGCCAAAGCGCGGCGAGCGTCAATGATGAGACTCGGCCGTAGGCGTCCAGCAATGCGCGTACGGCCTCCGGTCGGATCAGACTCTGCCAGGCGTGCTGGCCGTGAATGTCGAGCAACTGTTCGCCGATTTCACGCAGTTGCGTCGCGGTCGCCGGGCTGCCATTGATCCAGGCGCGGCTCTTGCCTTGCAGGTCGAGTGTGCGCCGCAGCAGCAGCGTCTCACCGGGGTCAAAGCCGCCGGCTTCGAGCACCGGCGTTAGTGCCGGTGCAGTATCAAACTCGGCGCTGACCTCGGTCTTGTCGGTGCCTTCACGGATCAGTCCCACATCGGCGCGCCCACCGGTGGCCAGTTGCAGCGCGTCTATCAGGATCGATTTGCCAGCACCCGTTTCGCCCGTCAGCACCGTGAAGCCGCGCTCCAGGTCGAGCTCAAGCTCACTGACGATCACGAAATTGCGCAGAGCAATACGGCGCAGCGCCACGATCAGGCCACTCCCTCATTCCAGTGCAGCTTCTGGCGCAAGGTGTCAAAGTAGGACCAACCCTTGGGATGCAGAAAACGCACATGGTGCTGCGACGGCGTCACCACGATGCGGTCGCCGTGCAGCAGCGAGGCCAGTGATTGCGTATCAAAACTGGCACTGGCGTCGCGCCCGGCCACCACTTCAATGGCAATTTCGGTCGCATTGGCCAGTACTATGGGGCGATTGGACAGCGTGTGTGGCGCAATCGGCACCAGAACCCAGCCCGGAATCGACGGATGCAGTATCGGCCCGCCAGCCGAGAGCGCGTAGGCCGTGGCGCCCGTAGGTGTGGCGATGATCAGGCCGTCGGCGCGCTGGTTGGCCACAAAACGGCCATCCACCTCGACCCGCAACTCAACCATGCCCGAAGTGGCACCGCGGTTCACCACGACATCGTTCATTGCCAGCGCGTCAAAAACGCAATGCCCGTCACGCAGTACCCGCGCATGGATCAGACTGCGGTGGTCTTCCTCAAACTGGCCGCGCAGCATGGGTGCGAGCGTGGCGCGGTAGCTGCCCAAGGGGATGTCGGTGATGAAACCGAGCCGCCCCTGGTTGATGCCGATCAGCGGCACGCCAAACGGAGCGAGCTGGCGGCCAATGCCCAGCATCGTGCCGTCGCCGCCAACCACCAGAGCCAGATCACACTGCTTGCCGATGGCCGCCAGCTTGAGCACCGGGTAGCCCGAAATGCCCATGTTGAGCGCAGTGTCGTGTTCAAAGATGACATCACAACCCTGAGCGTGCAAAAACTGTGCAATGTCTTCCAGCACATGGCGCGAGGACGCGTCCGACGCGCCCGACGCAATCGTCTGGTACTTGCCTATCAGTGCCACCAGCGGGAATTTTGACTTCATCCGCAAATTACATCACTAAAATGAGTCGATGCTCGATGATCGTGCCAAGTTGTTATTGAAAGCGCTGGTTGAGCGCTACATCGCCGACGGGCAACCGGTGGGTTCGCGCACGCTTTCCAAAGCCTCCGGTCTTGAATTGTCGCCGGCCACGATTCGCAATGTCATGTCTGATCTGGAAGATCTTGGCTTGATCGTCAGCCCGCATACGTCGGCGGGACGGATACCGACAGCGCGTGGTTACCGCCTTTTTGTTGACACCATGCTTACCGTGCGTCGCGGCCAGCTGGCAACCCAGAGTCTGGCGCCGGATCAGCCGCAAAAGGTGATCTCCAATGCGGCCAACCTGCTCTCGAGTTTGTCGCAGTTTGTAGGCGTCGTGATCGCGCCGCGACGTTCATCGGTCTTTCGTCACATCGAGTTTCTGCGACTTTCCGAGCGACGCCTGCTGGTGATCATCGTTTCGCCCGAAGGCGACGTGCAGAACCGTGTCATCTTCACCGAGGTCGATTACTCGCAAGTGCAACTGGTGGAAGCGGCCAATTACCTGAACAGCCATTACGTTGGGCTGGCCATCGAGCAGGTGCGCGAACGCCTGCAACGCGAGGTTGAAACCCTGCGCTCAGAAATTGCCAGCCTGATGCAGGCCGCCGTTGCTGTCAGTTCCGATGCCATCTCGGAAACCCAGGACGAGGTAGTGATTTCGGGTGAGCGCAACCTGCTGGCGGTGACCGACTTTTCGAACGACATGGGGCATCTGCGTCGCGCCTTCGAGCTGTTCGAGCAAAAGGCCCAGCTGATGCGACTGCTCGACATTGCCGGCCAGGCCGAAGGTGTGCGCATCTTCATTGGCGGCGAGAGCAAGGTTGTGCCCTTTGAAGACCTGTCCATCGTCAGTGCGCCCTACGAAGTCGATGGCCAGGTGGTCGGTACGCTGGGTGTGATCGGTCCGACACGCATGGCCTACGACCGCATGATCCAGATCGTGGACATCACCTCCAAGCTCGTCAGCAATGCCCTGAGCCACCACAAGTAGGCCCGTACAATCCGTCTTCGGTCGGGACATTAGCTCAGTTGGTTAGAGCAGAGGACTCATAATCCTGTGTTATGTATGGCCATCATTTTAAATTCTCCCTCTGAAAACAAGTTTTTCACAATGGAAATTTTGGCGATTTTCGATCTATGGCCCCCTTATGGCCCCCTCTGAATCAACCAAGACACGCTAAGATGCGCCATAGCTAAGTCATCGGGAGGCAGGGTGGTTGACAAGAAATCAGCGTCCGAGAACGCATCTGTATGCGTCATGTCCAGCGATCAGATCGTCAGGGAATTGCATGAGCTATCCGACGATGTCTTGCTGACTCCGTCGCAGTTGGAAGCCATCATGCAAGCCACGAGCGAAACGCTCAAAAACATGCGGGCAACCGGTGACGGCCCGCTATTCGTAAAGTTGGGCGGCGGCGAAAAGTCGCCCGTCCGATACCCGCTTGGGGAATACCGCAAGTGGAAAGCTGATCACACCTACAAGAACACTTCGCAGCTCACCGTGTCCCGCTTTGGCGGCATGGCAGATTTTTTATCCAACGGCATGTGGGGCGAGGAGTACATCGTTGCGCACGATGCTGGAGGAATCCAGTGGGACTTTTGGGAAGCGATCAAGGCCGGGGCCGACATAGTGGACGTGCAATGGAAGCAAATGGACGAGATCCTGGACGGCTTTCGGTTCGGCGCTCA